>JBJXFP010000174.1:0-39471 GCA_046155615.1 Flavobacteriales bacterium
CAGTACTTCGGATGAATTGAAGAAGCTCGGTTACAAAACACAGGTGAATGCGAGAGAAATCAACCTTTTTTACCTAAGCGAAGGCAACAGGCAGCGCATAGTAAAAGCGAATGGAAAATGGAATGTCGTAGATGGCGCAAAGCAATGGACGGAAGATTCGCTGCTTGCAGAGCTTGAAGCAGCCCCTGAGCGCTTCAGCCCGAATGTGTTGATGCGCCCCGCATACCAGGAGTTTGTGTTGCCAAACATAGCCTATGTGGGAGGCCCTGGCGAGATAGCCTACTGGCTGCAACTGAAGCAAAACTTTGATCGCCTCGGTGTGCCCTACCCTATGCTGGTGCTGCGTGACAGCGCGATGCTAATAAGCACTCGGACACAAGAAAAACTGAAGAAACTCGGCCTTGAGGCTACAGATATTTTCAACGAGAAGCATTTGCTGCAAAAGCAAATGCTGGCCGGTGAAGACCTCTCTCTTGCAACATACAAAGCGAAGCTGAGCAGCATATACAGCGAGTTGAAGCAGCATGTGTCGAACACCGACAAAATGCTGGCCGCAGCAGCCGATGCCGAGGAAGCCAAAGCACTGGCAGGCATAGACAACATTGAGAAGAAGATGCTGAAAGCCGCCAAGGCCCGCGAAGAACAGAAGCTAAATCAATTAGACAAACTGACAGAAGAACTGCTGCCTGGCGGTGTCATGAGCGAAAGACGCGATAACTATTTCCAATACCGCAGTGAGTTTGGCGAGGGGCTGACGGATGTGCTGCTGGAGGCTTTCGATCCTTTAGGAGCTGAATTGAAATTAGTCTATCAGGACTTAAGTTTGTCCAAATAAGACTGTAGAATAAACGCAGCGCTCATCATATCAAGGTTCCCCTTCTTGGCCCTGTCTCTCTTCTTCATGCCTAGCATTAGCTGCAACTCAGCGGCCATAATGCTCGTGCGCGCCTCGTTCACGCGTTCTATCACAATGGCAGGAAATTTCTTTTGCAACTGCTCCACAAACTTTTGTTGCAGCCCAGTTATTTCAGAAGCAGAGCCATCGCGGTAGCGCGCCTCTCCCACCACCACTATCTCCGTTTTTTCTTTCTCAAATAGTTTTTCAAGAAAACCGAAAACCTCTTTTGTAGCCACCGTTTGCACGGGCCAGGCTATGATGCGCGCACTGTCAGTCATAGCAATGCCCGTACGAACCGTGCCGTAGTCGATACCAACAATTTTTGTGAGTGCCATCTGCTGCGCAAGGTAAAGTTTGCAGTTGGTAACGGAAAAAGTTTGCAAACTGCATCTTTCGCTAATGGCTTAAGCATCACCTGAAACCTGCATTTTTGCAAACTGCAATTTCATAGAACAATGACTGACTTACAAAGCACCATAGAACAGGCCTGGGCCAACCGCGAACTGCTGCAACAAAAGGAGGTGCAGCAAGCCATCAACAGCGTAATAGATGCTCTGGACCGCGGCACCCTGCGTGTAGCCCAACCGCAGGAGAACGGCACCTGGCAAGTGAACGAATGGGTGAAAAAAGCAGTGGTGATGTACTTCCCCATCCGCAAGATGGAGGTGATAGAAGTAGGTCCGTTTGTATTTCATGATAAAATGAAACTAAAAACCAACTATGCTGAGCTGGGAGTGCGTGTAGTGCCTCATGCCATTGCGCGCTATGGTGCATACTTAGCCAGTGGTGTCATCATGATGCCCAGCTACGTAAACATTGGCGCCTATGTGGACAGTGGCACCATGGTGGACACATGGGCCACTGTTGGCAGTTGTGCACAGATAGGCAAGAATGTTCACCTCAGCGGTGGCGTTGGTATAGGTGGTGTGCTGGAGCCATTGCAGGCCGCCCCAGTGTTAGTAGAAGACGGATGCTTTGTTGGCAGCCGCTGCATAGTGGTAGAGGGTGTGCATGTGAAGAAAGAAGCAGTACTGGGCGCCAACGTGGTGCTTACCAAAAGCACAAAAATTATAGACGTTACGCTAAGCCATCCTGTGACTTACACAGGCGAAGTACCTGAGCGCAGCGTAGTGATTCCCGGTAGCTACACCAAGCAGTTTCCTGCGGGCGAATACCAGGTGCCGTGCGCCCTCATCATCGGCCAACGCAAGGCGAGCACCGACCTGAAAACCTCCCTCAACGATGCACTGCGCGAACACAGCGTAGCTGTGTAGTTATGACATAATTGAAGTCAATATGAAAAGCGTCAGGCCAAGAGCCATCCATACAGGCATCAGAATTTTCCATTCTCCATTTTCAATTTTCAATTAATCAAACAATTCCTCGTCATACAAACGGCCTTCATAGGCGATGTCATATTGGCAACAGCTGTGATTGAAAAGCTGCATCGCTTCTATCCCGATGCAGCCATTGATATGCTCGTACGAAAGGGAAATGAATCGCTGCTTGCCGGGCATCCATATCTGCGCAATGTTTTGGTATGGGATAAGAAGCAAAGCAAATACGCCAATCTCTTTTTGCTCATCAAGCGTGTGAGAAATGTGAAATATGATGCGGTGATTAATCTGCAACGCTTTGCAGCTTCAGGCTTTATTACTGCATTTTCGCAAGCAACGGAACGCATCGGCTTCGACAAGAATCCGCTTTCATTTCTGTTCGATAAAAAATTTCCACACATCATTGGCAGCAAACAACAACCGGGCGAACATGAAGTGCAGCGTTGCTTAAACCTTATTGAGCACCTCACTGATACAACCTTTCAGATGCCTCAGCTTTATCCAACACCCGGTGATGAAGAAGTAGTGAGGCCATTCATCAATGAGCCATTCATCACCATCAGTCCTGCATCGGTGTGGTCCACCAAACAAACACCTACCGAAGTGTGGGTAGATTTTCTCAATCACCGCAATGCGATGCTGTGCTACCTGCTGGGTGCACCTGCGGATGTTCCATTGTGCAACGAGATAAAGGAAAAGTGCAGCGGCAAAGACATCACAGTGCTTGCAGGAAAGTTGACACTACTTCAAAGTGCTGCACTGATGAAGCACGCAGCAATGAACTATACCAACGACAGTGCACCACTCCATTTGTGTTCAGCCATGAATGCACCTGTCACCGCAGTGTTCTGCTCCACTATTCCTGAGTTTGGCTTCGGCCCGCTGAGCGACAACTCAAGAGTTATTGAAACGAGTGAACCGCTTGAATGCCGACCATGTGGATTGCATGGATATAAGCGATGCCCGCGTGGCCATTTCAAATGTGCGCAATTGATCATTCAGTAAACCGAGTACCATGTCATTCCGCACAGAGCTTCACTTCCCTCCTGCCCCATTCAGCATCAGCCATGCAGATAGCATCGTGATGCAAGGCTCATGCTTCGCGGAGAATATTGGTGCTTGGCTCAACAGATATCGCTTTCAGGCCAACATCAATTCGCATGGCATTCTCTTCAACCCGGCTTCTATTACCAATGCGCTGAGTGATGCAATACAAGAGTGCAAATACACGCAAGACGATCTACTCAAAGTCAGTGAGAAGTTTGTGAGTTTAAACCATCATGGAAAATTCAGCGATGCAAATGATGATGATTGCCTGCTTCGCATAAATGATTCTATCAGCAACGCGCATAAGGATTTGAAGGCTGCCACTCTATTGGTAATCACATTTGGAAGTGCATGGGCGTGGCGGCATATAGAGAATGATATGATTGTTGCCAACTGCCACAAGATGCCGCAACAACAATTCAGGAAAGAATTGATTTCATCATCATGGATCGTTAACGAATACGGCAATCTGATTCCGAAACTCAAAGGCTATAATCCCAAGCTGAAGATAATTTTCACTGTAAGCCCTGTGCGTTACCTGCGCGATGGTTTGGTACAAAACAACCTTTCCAAAGCTCAACTGATAACTGCAGTGCATGAGTTGTGCAGCCAATTTCCGGATTGCTTCTATTTCCCTGCCTACGAGCTGGTGACAGATGACCTGCGCGACTACCGCTTTTTTAAAGAAGACATGCTGCACCCCACTGCACAGGCTATAGAATATGTGTGGAAGAAATTTTCAGCGTGGTGCATGGCCGAAACATCGCTCAGGAAGATGGAGGCAATGGAAAAGCACCTGCTGCAACTGGAGCACCGGCCTGCATCCGCGCAAGGTGGCAACCACTCAACAACGGCTGCCATAGAATCTTCTATCGCTTCCATACTTGCTGCCACTGATTGACCTTGGCAAAAATTCCGGCATTCTGAAAAAAAATATTCTATAAAAATGTAACCTCCGGAATCATACATCGGTTAAAACCCCTTGGTTAGAAAAATCCAAGCCGATGAAAAAGCTCACAACCATTACCCTATTTGTTCTTCTCAGTTCTTGGGCCGTTGCTCAGGTGCCGCAAGTCTTGTTCTATGGCTACATAGAGGAAGGCGTGTTCGAAAACCCTAACGACACCAAGAAAAAGAAGAAAGAAAAAACACCCGACAAGCTGAGAGGCGTGAAAGTATTTGTGTATGAAGGCGACAGCCTGATGCATACCGTAGCCGCCCGCGAAACAGGTTTTTATGCCGTGTTGCTCGATGCTGGCCGCAAGTACCGTGTCACTTTCGAAAAGGAAGGCTACTTCTGCAAATGTTTCGAATTAGACTGCCGCGAGGTAGAATACCCGGACACCGATGCAGCCATGAAGTGCCTCACCGATGTGAGCCTGTTTAAGAAAGTAGAAGACGATGACCTGCTCTCGCTGTGCAAAATACCGTATGCCAAGTGCATATACAGCGAAGCCACAGGCGACATGGCGTGGGACCTGGAATACACCGAACGCGCCAAACAAAAATTTTACGAATTAGCGGAGCCATACTACATGGCTCAAGGAAAATAAAGACGAAAACCACCCTATCACCCGTTTGATGTAACACCTTGTATTTGAAAGCCCCGCCAATGGCGGGGCTTTCAGTTTTTATCCCAAATTAATCAATAGAAGGCTCTGCAAGAGCCGCACTATTGATTTAGTTGGGGTAATCCCGATTTAGCAGTCTGTTTTCATTGCTTGAAAAGCAATGAAATACAGATGCTTAATCGATTGCTCATTTCTAATGAGCAATTTGGGTTTATGCTTTTTTGCCGGCAAAGCATTTTTGCATCATCAAAAAAATCTACACCATGCTGCGCACTTTCCACATCATTTGCACACTTATACTATCCATTGCAGCCGCCACTTTTTGCACTGCGCAGAAAACAGAGAACCTGCCTGCACGCCAACCGGCAGAGGCCAAAGAGAATGTCACAGTGGAGCAACTGGCAACCGATAGCCTTTGTACAGCCTTTCAGATTTGGATTAGCACTGGTGTAATGCATCACTTCCACCAGTCGCATACCGAGTGCATCTATATACTGGAAGGCGAAGGGCAGATGACTCTTGCCGATAGCACCTTCACCGTGCGCGCAGGCGACTTTGTGATGGTGCCAAAAGGAACAGTGCATGCAGTAACTGCCACCACCACCATGAAGGTGCTGAGCATACAGTCGCCACAATGGGTGGCTGACGACCGCAAGTTTGTGGAGCCATTCATTCGCAGGCCGCACAATGAGTGATGGCTGCAAAGTCACGGCAATATCTCAAATCAACAGAGATTTTCAACTGTTCACAAAAACGAAATCTTACAACGCAGATTTCAATTCACTTTCGCCCTCCACATTTTTATGGCGAAGAAAAAAGAGACTGAAATAAAGAAAACAGATACGAGCCTGAATGGCCTCGACCCACGTCACCACATCATCATACGCGGAGCACGTGTGCACAACCTGAAGAATATATCGTTAGCTATACCTCGCGGTAAATTGACAGTGATAACGGGCCTCAGCGGTTCGGGCAAAAGCTCACTCGCATTCGATACACTGTATGCAGAGGGTCAACGCAGATATGTGGAGAGCCTCAGCAGCTATGCGCGCCAATTCCTTGGCAGATTGGACAAACCTGATGTGGACAGCATCACTGGCATCAGCCCTGCGGTGGCCATAGAGCAAAAAGTAACCAGCCGTACATCGCGCAGCACTGTTGGTACCACCACCGAGATTTATGATTACATGAAGTTGTTATTCGCACGCGTGGGCAAAACATTTTCACCTGTGAGTGGCCGTGAAGTGAAACGCAACACAGTAGAGGATGTGGTTGATTTCATCATACAACATGATGAAGAAAAAGGTTTTCTCATTCTTTCTCAAATAAAATTTGAAAAGAAACAGGAACCAGCAAAGCGATTAGAAGTACTGATACAACAAGGCTTCTCGCGCATGGTGCACAATGGTGAAGTGAAGAAACTGGAAGATGCACTTGCAACCATTGCTGCAAAAGATGAAGCATGCATAGTGATAGACCGAGTGACGGCAGAGCACAGCGATGACAACAAAACACGTATTGCCGACAGCGCTGAAAGTGCCTTCTTCGAAGGGCTTGGCCAGTGCATCATCCAAAGTACTGATGATGGAACACGTCACACATTCAGCAACAAGTTTGAACTGGACGGCATCACCTTCGAGGTGCCATCGGTCAATCTTTTTACCTTCAACAATCCGATAGGCGCATGCAAAACATGCGAAGGATTTGGCAGCGTGATAGGCATTGACGAAAACTTAGTGATGCCCAACAAGAAGCTAAGCGTGTATCAGGATGGAGTAGCCTGCTGGCGTGGCGAGAGCATGGGCGAATGGAAAAACCAGTTGGTACTGAAAGCTAAGAAGTTTGACTTTCCTGTTCACAAACCCATCAGCGAGCTTACCGAAGCGCAGCGCGAATTGCTGTGGACAGGCAATGAACATTTCTCAGGCCTCCACAAGTTCTTCAAATTCCTTGAGAGCGAATCGTACAAAATTCAATACCGCGTAATGCTGAGCCGCTACCGTGGCAAAACACGCTGCCCTGAGTGCAAAGGCACACGCCTGCGCAGCGATGCGAACTACGTGAGGGTGGGCGGCAAAAACATTTCAGAATTGGTCACTATTTCGATAGGCGAATGCGTGAATTTTTTTGAAGAACTGAAGCTGACAGCGCATGATCAGCAGATAGCCCACCGCATTCTTACCGAAATACGCAACCGCCTGAAGTACCTGACAGACGTGGGTTTGGAATACCTCACACTCAATCGCCTCAGCAACACACTCAGCGGTGGCGAGTCGCAGCGCATCAACTTAGCCACCACCCTTGGCAGTGCCTTGGTGGGCAGCATGTACATATTGGACGAGCCAAGCATTGGTTTGCATCCGCGCGATACGCAGCGCCTCATCGGTGTATTGCAATCACTCAAGGCACAGGGCAACACCGTTATAGTGGTGGAGCACGATGAAGACATCATGCGCACCGCTGACGTAATCATAGACATGGGCCCTGAGGCCGGAACACAGGGAGGCCATGTGGTATTCAACGGCAGTGTGCACGATTTGCTGAAGCAGGGCAATACCCTCACCGCACATTATCTGAATGGCGAAAAAGAAATTTCTGCCAAGAGCAAAAGAAAAATCGGCAAGGACAAAATCATTATACGTGGTGCACGCGAACACTCGCTGAAGAATATTGATGTAGAAATTCCGCTGCGCTGCTTCACCGCCATCAGTGGTGTGAGCGGCAGCGGCAAAAGCACCCTGGTGCGCAACATCCTCTTCCCTGCTTTGCAAAAAGAACTGGGAGGCTTTCCTACAGAAATTGTTGGCCAATACGATGCAATAGAAGAAGACATAAAAACAATAGCAGCCGTAGAATTCGTGGATCAGAATCCCATAGGCAAATCATCACGCTCCAACCCTGTTACCTATGTAAAAGCCTACGATGAAATTCGCACCGTGTATGCGTCACAAAGCATAGCCAGACAGCGTGGCTATCAGCCCTCGCACTTCAGCTTCAATGTAGCCGGTGGCCGCTGCGAAACCTGTGAAGGCGAAGGAATGCAGACCATCAGCATGCAGTTCATGGCCGATATCAAGCTGGTGTGCGACTCGTGCAAGGGCAAACGATTCAAAGAAGAAATATTAGAAGTAACCTACCACGAAAAAAGCATCAGCGATGTGCTGGACATGACGGTGGACGAAGCAGTCACCTTCTTTTCTGTAGAAAAAGAAAAGACCACCAACCGCAACTTGGTGGACAAACTGACACCATTGCAGCAAGTAGGTCTGGGCTATGTAACCCTTGGGCAGAGCAGTTCCTCCCTCAGTGGCGGTGAAGCACAACGCATCAAGCTCGCCTCATTCCTCACCAAAGGCAGCAGCAACCAGCACACACTATTCATCTTCGATGAGCCTACCACCGGACTTCATTTTCATGATGTGAAAAAACTGTTGGACTCATTCAACGCATTGCTGGAAAAAGGCCACAGCATCATAGCCATTGAACACAACATAGACGTGCTTCGCTGTGCCGACTGGCTCATAGACATGGGCCCCGAAGGCGGCTCAGCAGGCGGTAACGTAGTCTATGCCGGCAGGCCTGAGGACATTACCGAAAGCAGCGGTTCACACACCGCGCGTTACCTGAATGCGAAGGTGAACGCTGTCGCTTAGCCCCATACCATTCATTCGTCAGGCGCGGCAGTCATGCCGAACTTGTTTAGGCATCTCTGCAGTCAACTGCTGCTTTTGAACCTTGTCCACTCAGCGCATGATGGCATCCCGTGCGCATATTCCACAAAATCCATCTGCCGCTGTGTAGTCATCACTTCGTCAACTATTAAAATGCCATTCTCAGTGAAGAATGCATTTCCGAAAAAGGAAATAGGCATTTGAACCTGCCTCGCGCGCGATTGCATCTCGTGCGCACATGCTGCAAGACTGCGTCTTGCAATAGTCAACCCTTCATCCACACAGATTGTATGTCCTAATTGTATGCTCTCTCAAACCTATAATTGCATCACAACTTATTGCAAACCACATGAAACAAATTCTTTTCATACTCTTCATGGCATGTATCTGTCAGGCCACAGCCCAAACTAAAAAGCCGCCTCCCGCCAAACCCGCAGCGCCCAAAGAGGTGGAATTGAAAACAAAAGATGATACCCTCGCCTACCTGTTGGGTATGAATGCAGGCCAGTCGCAGCTAAGGCATGGAATGAGCAATTGGAACAGCGAGGCCTTCAAAGCGGGTATGGAAGAATACAAGGCGGGCAAAGCAAAATGGGATACGCCCTTTGCACAAAACTTCGTGGCGAAGAATGAAAAAATCGCACTAGAAGCCATCGCTACAAAGAATGAAGCGGCTGCTGAAAAGTTCCTGACAGAAAACAAACTGAAACCCGGAGTGATAGAAGCGAAAGCCAGTGGCATTCAGATAAAAGAAGTAGAAGTGAAAGCAACACAGGCAGCAGACGGCAAAAAGCCGGTTAAGCAAATTGATTTTAGCTCAATCGATCAAGAGGTATATTATGAATTGTTTGTCGCCAACATCACTTTGAAACTGATGGATGGTTCTATTCTATACCGTGCAGATTCTATGGAATTTTCACGTACCGACTTTCCTAAATACATGCCTGATTGTTTCAATCAATGGCAGGAGTATGTGTGGCCGGGCAAATCGTACATCGTTTACTTTCCTCCGTCATGTGCTTATGGCACCACGCGCTTTTATCACAACGATAACCTGCGCAGAATCGTTCCGCCAAACGCTTTGGTAATCTGTGAAGTGAAAATACTCTCAGGGCACATTTTGGAGGTGATGGATGTGCAGGTAGGAGATGTATCCGACTATTATCACGATGATGTAGCCATGCCGGTAGTGGAAAAAGAAAATGATGAAAATACTGTTCTCTCCTTTGCTCAGGAAATGCCTGCTTACCCGGGAGGAGATGTAGCACTAATTGCTGATATAGCAAACCAAATTGTTTATCCTCAAATGGAAAAAGAGAATGAGATAGAGGGCACTGTTTATGTTGAATTTGTCGTAGAAAAGGACGGAAGCATCAGCAACATAAAAGCAATACGCGAAGTGAAAGGCGGCCCCGGTCTTACCAAAGAAGCATTGCGTGCAATGAAATCGTTGCCAAAGAAATTTACTCCTGCCAAACAAAATGGAATACCGGTGCGCTTGCGAATGACCTGGCCGGTGAAATTTCGTTTGCAATGAATCAGGTGCCTTGGTCATAAACAATCAATTTGCTGATGTTGCCGCATAGAATTGTGATCTAAGTCACATAGTACACCAAGCCAATTTTGCAACCTTTGCACACCCAATCATTTTTAAGCGACAATCATGATCATAGAACAGATATACACCGGATGTCTTGCGCAAGGCGCATACTATATTACCAGCAACGGTGAAGCAGCCATCATAGATCCACTGCGCGAAGTGCAGCCCTACTTAGACCGTCTCAGGCGCGATGGTGTAAAGTTGAAATACATCTTCGAAACTCACTTCCACGCTGACTTCGTTAGCGGTCACTTGGACTTAAGCAAGAAAACCGGTGCACCCATCGTGTATGGCCCCACAGCGCAGCCTGCTTTTGAGGCCATCATTGCTGCCGACCAGCAAGTGTTCAAGGTGGGCAACATCACCATCAAAGCCCTGCACACGCCCGGCCACACCATGGAGAGTACCTGCTATTTGCTCAGTGATGAGAATGGAAAAGACATCGCGCTCTTCAGTGGCGACACCCTCTTCCTTGGCGATGTGGGCCGCCCCGACCTCGCGCAGAAGGCCGCGCACATGACACAGGAAGAACTTGCAGGCATGTTGTACGAAAGTCTTTACACCAAAATACTTCCCCTCGCTGACGACAT
Organism: Flavobacteriales bacterium; assembly: GCA_046155615.1. GTDB lineage: Bacteria > Bacteroidota > Bacteroidia > Flavobacteriales_D > Sanyastnellaceae > JANNVZ01. The sequence goes on from JBJXFP010000174.1 coordinate 10,715, forward strand.
CACGGTGTATCCCGCGCATGGTGCCGGTAGTGCCTGCGGCAAAAACATGATGAAGGAAACCCTCGACTCATTGGGCAATCAGAAGAAGATGAACTACGCGCTCAATCAGCCAAGCAAAGAAGCATTCATCACCGCGGTGTTGGATGGCCTGTTGCCACCACCCGGCTACTTCGGCATGAACGTGGCGATGAACAAAGGCGGATACGAAAGTTTCGACACCGTGCGCAACAATGGTATGCGCGCACTGAGCGTAGAAGAATTTGAAACCGCTGCTGAGGAAGTAGGTGCACTCATCCTTGACACACGCAGCAGTGGCGATTTCAGCAAAGGCTTCATTCCTCAAAGCATCAACATCGGCATCGCAGGCGACTTCGCACCGTGGGTTGGCGCTATGATTACGGATGTAAAACAACCATTGCTCATCGTAGCCCCCGAAGGCAAAGAAGAAGAAACCGTAACGCGTCTTGCGCGTGTCGGTTTCGACAATCAACTGGGCCACATCAAAGGCGGCTTCACTGCATGGGCATCTTCCGGCAAAGACGTGGACACCATCAAGCGCATCAGTGCGCAGCAATTTGCGGATGAAGTAAAAGTGCGCGAAGACAAAGTGGTGGACGTGCGCAAGGAAACCGAGTACGCAGCCGAGCACGTAGACGAAGCCTACAGCCGTCCGCTGGCCGACATCAACGAGTGGATAAAAGAAGTAAACCCACAGGAGCATTTCTACATGCACTGTCAGGGCGGCTATCGCAGCATGATAGCTGCCAGCATCCTCGCAGCGCGCGGTTACAGAAACTTCACCGAAGTAGATGGTGGCTTTGCAGCCATCAGCAAAACCACCTTGCCCCGCACCGACTTTATGTGCCAGAGCAAAGTGAAGATGTGATCCTTCGCTTTCCTTGTCACCAAATTCAAACATCCATTTATGTCTTTTATAGAAAGCATCCAACAACCCTGGCCTTGGTATATCGCAGGGCCACTCATAGGCCTTACTGTTCCAGCACTGCTGCTATTAGGTAACAAATCATTTGGCATCAGCTCTTCATTGCGTCACATCTGTGCAGCGTGTTTGCCTGCCAACATCGATTTCTTCAAGTACGACTGGAAAAAGGAAAGATGGAATCTCTTCTTCGTGTCGGGCATCACTGCGGGAGCAGCGCTGGCCATTACATTGCTTGCTAACCCTGCGCCCATAGCTATACACGCTGACCTCAGTGCTGAGCTAAGCACCTATGGCATCACCGAACATGCAGGGCTCATGCCTGAACAACTCTTTAACTGGAGCGCGTTGTTCACCGCACGCGGACTGCTTACAATGGTGCTGGGCGGATTTCTCATTGGCTTCGGCACGCGCTACGCAGGCGGCTGCACCAGCGGCCACAGCATCATGGGGCTAAGCACACTGCAATGGCCCTCATTGGTAGCTACATGCTGCTTCATGGCAGGCGGCTTCATCATGGCCAACCTCATTTTGCCCATCATACTTTCTCTTTAATCCTTCGCAGAACAAACCAATATGCAAAACACAGAAACCAACACCGACTTCGAAGTGCGCTCGCTGGATGCGATGTGCGTGAATGAAAGTGAGATAGCCGATAAGTGGTACCACCAACTGAAGTATGCTGCCGTGGGCGTCCTCTTCGGGATCATTTTTGTAAAGGCAGAAATCATCAGTTGGTACCGCATACAGGAAATGTTCCGTCTACAATCCTTTCACATGTATGGTGTGATTGGTAGCGCTGTGATGGTGGGAGTCATTTCTGTTTTCATCATCAAAAGATTCAAGATAAAAACCCTGCAAGGCGAAGAAGTAGAGTTCCACAAAAAGCCTTTCAGCAAAGGGCAGGTAATAGGCGGCCTGATGTTCGGACTCGGGTGGGCCATCACCGGTGCGTGTCCCGGGCCGCTCTTTGCACAAATAGGAACAGGAGTTACCGTAGTACTCGTCACCCTACTGAGTGCCATTGCCGGCACTTGGATATATGGCTACTTCCGCGAGAAGTTGCCGCATTGATTGGTGCGCTTCGATATGAAGTACAATACTTTCGAGCCATGAATCGGATACTCCTTATTGTGATTGTTCTCTGCGGAATAACAATCTCATCGTTCACTTCAGCCAACAAAATGAGTGAAGCGAATCATGAGCAAACTGCCACGATGATGCGAGATACACCGCAGCAATTTTCTGATGCGATGAATGGTGGCAACTTTATATTGCTGGATGTGCGCACCGCTAACGAAGTAGCGAAAGGCCGCATTGCCGGGAGCATTCATATAGACTGGTTTGCGGATGATTTTGCAGCACAAGTCGCAAAGTTGGATAAGTCAAAAATCATGTTGGTGTATTGTGCCTCCGGGGGCCGCAGCGAAGAAGCGGGTGAACTATTGATCAATCAAGGATTCAAGTACGTGCACAACTTAGAAGGTGGAACTGATGCCTGGAAAGAAGCCGGTTATCCTTTGGTGAAATAGTGGCAAAGGGCAACTTTCATGACACAGATACTTTATGCAGTTTCGGAATTGGATTCCGAAACTGCATAAGTCAAAGTTCAGACAAATTATCCCAGGAAGTGAGTGAATAGGTCTTTAGGATTGTTCTTTCTGTTCTTCCACCATACACCACAATACCACCTTTTTGCCCTGAGAATGTATTCCAACTTTTCAATGACTTTACAAAGTCAGGATGAAAAGTATTGCCTGACTTTATTTCTAAGCCGATTTGCTTCGATCCATTGTCTATCAGAAGGTCCACTTCAATCTGATTACTCTCACGCCAGTGGAAAAGATTATCAGGCATCACAGCATTCATTCGATTTTTGAGTATTTCCATCACCACATAGTTTTCAAACAATGCGCCCCGCAGCGGGTGATGGTCGAGCTGACTTTCCTGTTGTATACCCAGCAGCGAACACGCAAGACCGGTGTCATAAAAAAATAGCTTCGGTTTCTTGGTAACACGTTTATTGAAATTTTTGAAATACGGCTTTAGCAAATACACTACAAAACTCATTTCAAGCACACTCATCCATGATTGTATGGTCTTGCTGTCCACGCTGAGTTCTGTGGCAAGGGCATTCATGTTCAATTCTTGTCCGGCCCGGCCGGCACACAGCCTCATGAATTTACCAAACTGAGCGAGGTTGGTAACGTTCTTCAATTGCCTCACATCTCGTTCAAGATAAGTTTGCACATAAGCCGGATACCAATCTGATGGCTTGAGCTTGGCTGCAAAAATGCGCGGGTATCCGCCATAGAAAATATGCGCCCATGGCGTCTTCAATCGTTTGCTTATTTCCGATACTTCGGAGCGGCAAAAGGGCAAAAGTGTAGCAATAGCAATTCGCCCAGCCAATGATTGCGTTACACTTTCCATCATCAGAAAATGATTGGACCCGGTGAGAATAAAAAGACCATTCCTTTTCGAGTCATCCAATATTTGTTGCAGGTAGTTGAAAAGCACTGGGGCCTTTTGAGCTTCGTCCAATATGGCACCTTTCGGAAAGCGCCCCAGAAAACCGCGTGGATCTTCCAGCGCCTCCTGCCGGTTATCCGCATTTTCTAACGATATATAAGGCTTATCCGGAAACAACGCCTTGCACAGTGTAGTCTTGCCGCTTTGCCTTGGTCCCACCACCACCACTGCAGGAAATTTCCTCGACAGATATTTTATTTTCTTAGAAACGACACGTTCAATCATGTCGCTAATGTAACAATATGTTTATGCAATTTCGGAATCCAATTCCGAAACTGCATAAATACTACTTTACAAAAAGGTGAATTTTCATGCCGGATATTTTGATTCTCTTCCATTTATCATAGCTCGTAGCCATCGCTTAGTGTAAGTAGAAATGCTACAATAGCTTGCTCATCAGCTTCGCTCAGGTGAAGGGTACCTATCCTGCCCGTCTCTATGTTCTCCTTTACTTCAGGCAATGCATAATGTCCATCATTGCGCGTATTGATAAAATGCACCGCTTCTTTCAGCGAACTGAAATATCCGTTGTGAAAATATGGGGAGGTGTATTCCACATTCCGAAGAGAAGGTGTTCTGAACTTTCCGTTTTGCTTTTCATCCTTCACCACTGCGCCAAGCCCAAGGTCAATGGCGTTCTTTCCAAGCGGATTTACCACGCTGTCAGTTGTATAGAAAGGATTGTCTTCGTTGCGGGGCAGGCCCAGGTTGTGATAGCCATAATCTGTGAACAGCATTTTGCCACTGGTTGGCTGAGGTGCACTACTGTGGCAACTTGCGCAGCGTGCATCGAATAATATTCTTCCTTTCTCTTCTTGCTGGTTGAAGATCGCTTTGCCTTGCAACCAGTAGTCGTATTTGGATGAGAACTCGTTCAGGTATTCACTGCCTTCAAAGAGTGCAATCGATTCAATGATGTTGTTGTAAGCAATGGTTTCATCCTTCACTTTCCCATAAATGCTTTTGTAGAGTTTGTAATAAGGTGCATTTTTCAGTTCACTCACGAGCATTGTCGTGTCGCTGTTGTTCATCTCTGCAATGTTGAAGAATGGGCCTGAGAGTTGGTGCTGTAACGAGCTACTGCGACCATCCCAAAAGAAGCCACCATACCACGTACCACGCTCTGCATCATATGCAAGTGGAGGTGTGTAAGAGGTGTAAGTGAGCGTTTGCGAATTGCGGTTTACAAAGAATCCATCCAGCATTCCCTCGCTAACTGCAACATGGTTTGGATCGCTGAAAGATGTTTTGGGTGCGTGACAAACAGTGCAGCTTTGCCCATCAGGGTTACTTAGTGCCTTGTCAAAGAATAACTGACGGCCAATTTCCACTTTCTGTGCTTTCAATTCCTCTTCTGTCCATTTCAATTTTCTGAAGGCAAAACCAGAGATTGTAATGAAGCCAACAAGCAAAAGCAACAATCGAATTTTCATACTGCAAAAAAACAGATAAGTGATGCTGACAGATGTTGCTCAAATGTGAAAGCCGCATGTGCATTTTTGATAGTTTAGCTGCATGGAAAAGCTCAATTGTCTGCTTCACAAATTCAACGAACAGGGCGAAAAAACTGGCTGGACATACATCGTGATACCTTCGGAGACTGCTCAAAAACTCAATCCCGAAAACAAAAAATCATTTCGCGCAAAAGGCACGATGGATAGCCATGCCTTCAAACAGGTAGCACTTATTCCTATGGGTGAAGGTGACTACATCATCCCCATAAACAGCAGCATGCGCAAGGCATTGAAAAAAACTTATGGTGACACCTTGAATATGAGTATTGAAGCTGATAAATCAGCATTTATCATATCACCTGATATGATGGCGTGCTTAGAAGAAGATCAGGTTGCACTCAGACATTTTCAATCGCTTGCGGGCAGCCATCAGAAATATTTCTCAAAATGGGTGGACAGTGCCAAAGGACTTGACACCAAGGCAACACGAATCAATCGCGTGTTGTTTGCCATGCAAAATCAAATGGACTATGGCAGCATGGTCATGTATTTTCAGGGAAAGAAGTAGAGAGCTATACTCAATAATAAAATTCGTAGTCATACACCAGCGCCCTATCTACCTGACCTTTGCTGTTGAAGAGTTGGTGCAGGTGAAGTAACCCTTTTTCGTTGAGTATGTAAGTTAATGAATTTTCTCTTATTTCCATACTGGGCGGATAGTCTTTGTGGGTTTGAGCTACCAGTCCGCCATTCACCATGTACCACTGCTCACTCTTCAGCAACACGCTTCCGCTGTAGGTATAAGTCTCCTTCTTCCAAAAGTTGGCGACATTCTCTTTCAGTTCACGCGAAAGCAGACGGCCCTTGGCATCGTGCTTCAATTCAAACTCAAGGGGCAGCCAGTTGTTGAATACGAGGCTCACTGTTGCTTTGGTCATTTTGCCCTGTTCATCATACTTATAGTCGTAGTCAGCCATTTTTTTTCCACCCGCAAAAAACTCTGTGTAATGTATCATTCGGCCTTTCTCATCAAGGGAGGTTATTCCCACCGTGGTAGAGTCTGCTGCTTTGTCGCCATTGTACTTCACCTCCGTGCATATTCGTGTCCGAACATGCAGGCGGGCATACTGGGCGGCATAGTCCAGCGGCTTCAGGTCCTGAGCATTGCTAATTACTGTGGCACATATCAAAAAAGAAAAAAAGAATGTTGTTTTCATAAGATTCAAAATAGTTTTGGAGAAACTTTTACTAAAGCAACATGAAAAAGGTTATAGCCTTTGTGTGTGCAATTGCAACTACTTGGTTTCTATCCGGAAGCTCTGCCTTCGCGCAGTCCGACTATTTCGCACAAGTGAAACAATACCGTGACAGTGTGAACACCGCAATGGCCGACAGCGCCAGCACCATACTGGCCACTGAAGACACTGGGGCATTCAGCGGGCTTAACTACTTTGGTATAGATGAGAAATACCGTGTGATGGCCAAATTCAAAGCAATAAAAAATGGCAAAGCCGTGAATATGCCCACCAGCGGAACACGAACACCCCAGTTCAAGCCTTACGGTACACTCAGTTTCAAACTGGAAGGAAAAAAATTCAAGCTCACACTGTACCAGAGTTGCGACCCTGACAGGCCTGAGTTGAACAACTATCTGCTGCTTGCCTTCACCGACCTTACCAACGGCAAGGAGACTTATGAGGGCGGTCGTTATCTCGAATTCTACACTTCGGATATAAAAGAAGAAATGATGATAGACTTCAACTATTGTTACAACCCTTACTGCGCTTACAACCACAAGTACAGTTGTGTGATTCCTCCGGCAGAAAATTTTCTAAATGCGCGCATCGAAGCGGGAGTGAAAAAATTCAAGAAGTGAAATAACCTACCGGCACTAATGAAGTGTGGTGTGCATCCGAAAAAAACACCTAAGTTCGCTTCACTGAAATGCATGGCATTATGCCGCAGAGCAACAAACCATTCAACTTTAAACAATTCGAGGTGCAGCAGAGCCGCAGTGCCATGAAGGTGGGCACAGATGCTGTGTTGCTTGCCGCATGGACCAATTTGAATAAGGTGCGCTATATGCTCGATGCAGGCACAGGTACCGGAGTCATAGCATTGATATGCGCACAACGCAACCAGGCAGCTACCATAGAGGCCATCGAGATAGATGATGAAAGTGCCGAAGACGCGCGTTACAACTTTGAACATTCGCCTTGGAGTGAACGGCTTAAAATGCACGAAGGAGACTTTCTTAAAATTGTTTCAGTAGAGAAATTTGACCTTATCATCAGCAATCCGCCCTACTTTACCTCCTCGCTGCGGGCGGCCAATCCAAGCCGCAGTGCAGCCCGCCACGATGACTCGTTGCCTGCAGATGGCTTTCTTATACAATGCAAAAAGTTGCTTGCACCGCAAGGTCGCGTAGCCCTCATCATTCCAACACTAGAGTTTGCACGTTGGATGGATGCAGCTAATGCATCGCTCTTCCAGGCCTTACGCATCTGTCACGTATTCACCATGGCCGACAAAGACACAAGCACCCGTGTAATGCTTGAACTGGGTATACAGCCTACCGGTGAGCCGGCCATGGAATCCTTGCTAATAAGAAAAGGACCCGAAGAATATTCCGGGGCCTATAAGCAATTGACTAAAGATTTCTATCTGAAGTGGTAGCTAAATCTTAGCCACCAATGTGTCGTTTCAATTCTTCCACAGCCTCATCCCAGAGCATGCGTTGGTCATCTTCTTCACCATCATCGCAAAAGTCTGTAACAAGCAATGCCACTTCACCAGTCATGTCATCTATCTTGATACGCAGTTCAAAGTAGTTGCTCTCTTTGTCTTCTTCATCCAGCCACTCAAACCTTACAAATTGTTCCTTCTTCTTCAGTGCGAGGGTAGCGCTGCGCTCCTCGCCCTCCCACAGGAAGGTGAACACCTCGCCTTTGATGTGTACCTCAGGAGCGAACCATTCTTCCAGGCCACTGGGTGTTGACATGCAGTTGTACAAAATGGTATCAGATGTTCTGATGAGGTATTCGAGTTCAACTTTGACTTTTGACATAAATAAAAAATTGCGGTGAGAACAGTAAAACCATTAAGTGAATGATGCAAGGATAGACTATTTGCAACAGCACTATGCAACATTTTTGCGATGCGCTTTGCTTGTGTTTGAATGAACATATATTCGCGGCCTCAAAAAAAATCGAGCGCGATTTTTTGGAAATTTGAAGTTGAAATAATGGCGAGGTAGCTCAGCTGGTTAGAGCGTGCGATTCATAATCGCAAGGTCGGGGGATCGTGCCCCCCTCTCGCTACAAGTAGTTTGAAAAAGGTCTTCAGAAATGGAGACCATTTTTTTTGTTTTGAAATTGACTGGCGAACCATCTGCTCACTAATGACAAAAAAGATAGAAATAAAAAGAGCCGCCCTTCGGCAGCTCTTTTCAATATCTGATTGTAAAAAATCTTAGTAGCTATTGCCACGGTCGTAGCTGTCACGGTCGCCACGTTCGAAGCGTGGTTTGAAACCACCTTCTCTGCGGCCACCACCGCTACCACCGAAGTTGCCGCGCGGACGGTCGTTGCTGCTGCGCTGCGGACGATCCTCAGCTTCTTTCACGTTGATTTTGCGACCCTTCTGCTCGGTTTGGTCCAGAGCAGAGATGGCGTTGCGGGCTTCTTCCTCGCCAGCCATTTCTACAAAACCAAAACCACGTGAACGACCGGTTGCACGGTCAGTTACCACCTTGGCAGATGTTACAGCACCATAAGCTGCAAATACTTCGCTGAGCTCATCGCTCGACATGCTGAAATTCAGCCCTGAAACAAAAATGTTCATTTGAAAAAAAATTGAATTGAGTAAATAAATGTTTGTTGAATAATGATTTTTACATCACATCCCCAACAAACATTTACCACCAAAAACGCTGAAAAACGAAATGTTGAAACAGTGATGTTGGGTCAAATGTATTGGTTTTTGATACTGCTCAAACTTTTTCGGAAAATTCTTTTGTGCAATTCTGCTTTTTGAAAACCATTCATTTTACCCTTACCATCATCATTCCATCGCGCAACGGCAGCATCACATTCTCCACTCTCTGGTCATGCTGTACTATGTCATTCAATTCGCGGAGGGTGCGTGTTTCGTTATCACTTGCATCAGGTTGATGCAACACTTTGCCGCTCCACAGCACATTGTCTATGAGCAGTACTGCACCCGGTTTCAGCTTTTGCATGAGCAGGTTGTAATAGTTCAAGTAGTTTTCTTTGTCGGCATCCAAAAAAACAAGATCGAACTCGGCAGGCAGCGTTGGTATGAGTGACAGGGCATCATCAAAATGTCTTACGATTTTTTTCCCATGTGGACTTTGTACAAAATATTTGTCTTGAATCCATTGCAATTCATCGTTGATGTCAATGGTGTGTAACTCACCGTCATCAGGCAATCCCTCAGCAAGGCAAAGTGCACTGTAGCCTGTGTAGGTTCCTATTTCAAGTATTCTTTTTGGTCTGAGTATTTTGGAAATCATACTCAGAAAACGACCTTGCACATGACCGCTTAGCATGCGCGGGTTCATCACTTTTTGCCATGTTTCGCGTGATAGTTCTGCCAGCAGAGCAGGCTCATCAGTTGTATGGGTTGCTGTATAGTTCCCTATTTCTTCACTCAAAAAATTCATTTGTGGCTGAGTTGTGTGATTGTACCAAAAGAGATGTGTGCAAAGGTGCTATGGTACCACCACTAAAGTTTCTCACCTCTACTTTTCGCCCATGAATTTTATGAAGTGGAGCGATCACTTAGTTGACTTTCTGAGCAGCAGAGGCTTCTCCGGTGCGCCATTGGAGAATATGTATCTCTTCATTGGTCTGCTGTGCTTAGCTGTATTGTGCTGGAGTATTTGGGCCTTTTCGCGTTTGGTTATTATTCGTCTGGTCAAACTCATCGTCACCAAAACAAAGACAGAGTGGGACGACAAGTTGTTTGAGTTTCGGGTGTTTCGTTCCATGGCTCTCATCGTAATCGCTGTAATCATTTGTGCTGCGGTGCCACATGTCTTTCGGTTCACTCCGCGCTTTCATTTTTATGCTTTCATGGCTGCAGAAATTTACATAGTGCTAAGTGTAATGTTCTGTGTGAATGCCATATTGAATGCCATGGTGGGCATCATGGAAAACACTGAGCACTATCGCGACAAGCCATTGCGCAGCTACAAGCAAGTCACTAAAATTGTTTTCTATCTCATAGGGTTTGTTCTGATATTGGCCATTGTACTTGGCCAGTCGCCACTCTATGTGCTTGGTGGATTTGGAGCGGTAACAGCCATTCTGCTATTGCTTTTTCGCGACCCCATTCTTGGCTTCACAGCCAGTGTGCAGATGAGCGCCATTGATCTGGTGCGTGTAGGCGACTGGATAACGGTGGAGAAATATGGAGCAGATGGTGAGGTAATGGAAATAAACCTGACTACCATAAAAGTGCGTAACTGGGATATGACGGTTACTATCGTTCCAAGCTATGCCATCATCAGTGAGAGTTTCAAGAACTGGCGCGGTATGGAGGAAAGTGAAGGCCGCAGAATCAAACGCCATGTCAACATCAAAATATCAAGCATCCGTTTTTGCAATGCTGCACTATATCAAAACCTGTTGCAGATAGAGCGCATCAAAGAATATCTGCTGAGTAAGCAGGAGGAAATAAATCAATTCAACGAAGAGCATCATGTAAACAAGGAGATATTGCTCAACGGCAGACACATGACCAACATTGGCATCTTCCGTGTGTATGCCGAAAAATATTTGGAGCAAAATCCGAACATCAACACTGGCATGACCTTCATGGTGCGTCAGTTGCAGCCCAACGAAAATGGTTTGCCTATTGAGATTTATGCATTCTCAAAAGAAAAGCAATTGGAAAAATTTGAAGGTGTGGCTGCTGATATTTTCGATCACCTTTTGGCCGCAGTTCCATTTTTCGACTTAGAAATATTTCAGGCACCCAGCGGCAGCGATGTGAAAGGATCGCGCGTGGCCAATGATGAAGGAGGCCGCGAGGAATGATTAAGAAAAGCATCATCATGCGACTGTCGCTTGCCACCATTGTAGGCATGTCATTGGTAGCCGTAATCATTGACAGATTTAGCGAAACAGTGAATCTGGCTGAATCATTTTTAGGATTTGTGCCTTGGTGGCAGCAAATAGTGGCAGGCACAGCGGCAGGTCTTATTTCGGCACTCATAGCCTACGGCCTCATCTCAATGCCATTCCTTCGCAAAGTGAACGGGCACTATGCCAACATGTTTGGCCGCTTCCAACTCAGCCTCAGCGAGATTCTTTTCATCTCCGTTTGTGCTGGTGTGGGTGAAGAAATTCTTTTTCGCGGAGCTATTCAACCACTTGCAGGCATCATGCTCACTGCTGTCATATTCGTAGGCATACATGGCTACCTGTCGCCATACAACTGGCGGCTCACTATCTATGGTGCGGTGCTCACCGTGCTGATGTATGGCATCGGATACATGAGTCAGCAGTATGGGCTTGCATCAGCCATTATAGCGCATACTGTAATAGATGCGGTGCTGCTTTACAAACTACAACATTGGGCGGGCGAGGTGGATGTGGATGAGAACACGTCCATACCTGATGATTTTTCTGAAGACTTTAGTCAAGATTAGAACAACATATGCTTGGGGTACCAGGAGATATTGCGATTCATTTCGTATCCAAGGGAATTAACGAATGGATACAAGAAGAATATTCAGCCGATAGAAAAGTATTGAATATTGAGCTAAACAAGATTCAAGAAGGAAGTGGCTGGTCATTCTTGTTAAAACTATTTTCCATTACATTTCTAGTGATAGGCACTGTTCTTTTTGGCGAGGCACAAAATCATCTAATAGACCATTTTGAGTCGAGAGAAATTGGCAACATCATCTTGTTTGGTTCTGAAGTCATCCCATACTTCATTGCAATTCTCGGTGGGATTGGAATTTTACCCTACAGTTCAAACTATGCGTGGAGAAAGCGATACAAAACTGAAATTGAAAATATCTTACAGGAAAAGAATATCAACGCTGATCTATCAATAAATCGAATTTACTTGCGAATATCAAAAGTGTCTTTTATCCTCGCTTTTTTACTTGTCTTGATGGTTACAGCTCGATATGAAAAGTATTCTCATGATACGATTTCAGAAAGAGACTATTTTTCATTCAGGTCTAATGTTTACAACTATTCAGATGTGAAAGAAATTTTCTTGATAAAAGACACTCGCAGGGAATGGGCCAAAGATTCTCTATATGGTAGCGAGATTAAAATCCGATTTATTGATGGCTCAATATTCCGCTCTGACGGAGATAGGCATTCTTCCGAAAAAGCGTTGATCCTACAGACGCTTGAACAATACTCTGGAAAAAAAGCAAAATTGATAACTTATAGGTCGCCAACACTAGATGAATTGCTGCAACGAGAACGGAAATAGAAAGTGCCATCGCCTTCCAGCCTTGATAGTCCCGACTTAACGCACCCTAACCCCAAAATCCACTCTCATGCAACACGTCCTTCCGTATTGCATCGGGGAAACATTTTTTATGCAACACGGGCGTCCGTGTTCTGCCAATAAAGTCTTTTTTATGTGACACGGCCTTCCGTGTTCTGCCAATAATTCTTTTTTTATGCAACACGGACGTCCGTGTTGCATCGGAAAAACATTTTTTCCTCAACACGGACGTCCGTGTGACACCGGAGTAACTTTTTTTATACAACACGGAAGCACGTGTTGCATCGGGGAAACTTTATTGGCAGAATACGGAAGCCCGTATTCTGCCAATAAAGAATTTTTGTCAGCATTTGCCGTGACGAATGGGAGTAAACTAACTTTTTCACCTTTCTGCAAGCTTCCAAAATAAGCCTCCGACAGTGGATGATTGTATCCCGCACGTATGCGCAGTTTCTTCGCGGCAAAATTTTCAGGGTTTTGAAAAAGAACAACAACAACGGATTTGTCTATTCCACCAATCCCAGTTTCAAAATAGAACAGGAAAGTGATGAGCAGGAAACACTCGCTCCCTCTGCACAAGACCTGCGTGTGTGGTTAGAAAAGAATCACCGGGGTGGAAAGACTGCCACTGTAATAAAAGGCTTCATCGGGAAAGATGAAGATTTGGAAACGCTGGGAAAAACATTGAAAACAAAATGCGGCACCGGTGGCTCAGCCAAAGAAGGTGAAATCATAATACAGGGTGACCACCGAGACAAAATCATGACTATACTTACACAATTAGGCTACAAAGCGAAGAAAGCAGGCGGATGAACGACAACATTTTCAAAATATCAATTTCCACATTGCCCTTTCTTGAACCTGTGCTTGCGGAAGAATTGAATCAACTTGGTGCCGCAGATATTGAAATAGGTAAGCGCATTGTGCATTGTGTTGCGAGCAAAAAATTGCTCTACCGGGCAAACCTTCATTTGCGTACCGCGCTCCGCGTTTTTGTACCTATTCATACTTTCAACATTCGCCATTCCGATGAGTTGTACAAGAGAGCTGTAAGCATTGATTGGACAGAATTTCTGAGCTTGGATAAAACCTTCGCCATCGATCCCAATGTACACTCTGTCATGTTCAAGCACACCAACTTCGCATCGCTCAGGCTGAAGGACGGCATAGCTGATTTTTTCCAAAAAAATTACGGCAAGCGGCCAAGTGTGGATGCTGACAATCCTGATGTGCTCTTCAACCTGCATATTGATGAACACCGCGTCACCCTTTCGCTTGACAGCAGTGGCGAGAGCATGAACAGGCGAGGCTACCGCGTAGCAGGTGCCCAGGCACCAATCAATGAGGTGCTTGCTGCGGGTATGTTGCTATTGAGTGGCTGGAAAGGCGAAAGCAATTTGTATGACCCCATGTGTGGCAGCGGAACACTGGCTATAGAAGCAGCCATGATTGCCACCAATACTCCAGCGCTTCACAAAAGGCTGCGGCCCGGTTTCGCAAATTGGAAAAGTTTTGATGAAGAACTTTGGACACAAGTACAACAGGAAGCAGAGCAAAACATAAAGCCATTGGCTTGCAAAATATTTGCATCTGATGTGGACAGGCGACAGCTCGATGTGGCAAAAAAAAATATTGAGCTGGCAGGCTTTTCAAAACACATTCAGGTTTCTATGATGGACTTCTTCGAAACGCACCCGCAAGACGAAAGCGGCACCCTCGTATTCAATCCGCCTTATGGTGAAAGGCTGGAGACAGCAGATATCAACCACATTTACAAGCGCATAGGCAGCCACCTGAAGCACGACTGGCCCGGACATCGTGCATGGATTATTTCCTCTAATGCAGAAGCATTGAAGCACATTGGTCTGAAACCGTCTAAGAAATTCAGCCTGATGAACGGTACACTTGATTGCAAGTATCAACTTTTCGATTTGTTTGCCGGGAAAAGAGCTGAACACAAAAGCAATATTGCCGAAGCCCGATAGTTGAAGCCAACACAAGCAATCATAAAAAAGTTGTGAAAAGGCTTAACCTTTTTTATGGCCTGATGTATGAATGACCTTTTACATTCGAACCTCACAAGAAAAAACACCCACATCCCAGTCTACAATATGAAAAGTATGAGAAGAAGAGTAATGATGGTCGCAGCTTTGCTTATCAGCAGCACTGTAACCTACACACAGGTAGCAGACCCCAACGCCACAACTGAAAAATTTGCAACACTGCTCAGCTACATACAGCACATGTATGTGGATAGTGTAAATGCGGAAAAGCTTACCGAGAAGGCAATTATTTCGTTGCTCGAAGACTTAGATCCACACAGCACCTACCTCTCCAAGGAAGAATTGAAAGAAGCAAATGAACCACTGCAAGGCAGCTTTGACGGTATCGGAGTACAGTTCAATATTTTCAAAGACACCATACTTGTGGTGGAGCCAATACAAGGAGGCCCGTCAGAAAAATTAGGCATCCAGAGCGGAGATAAAATTGTAGAAATAGATGGACAGACAGTTGCAGGAATTGGAATAAAAAACCCTGATGTATTCAAAAAACTGCGCGGCCCGAAAGGCACCAAAGTGAATGTAGGCATCATGCGAAGTGGCGAAAAATCACTGCTGCACTACGAGATAATTCGCGACAAAATTCCTATTTACTCCATTGATGCATCCTACATGGTAACTCCCGAAATAGGCTATATCAAAATATCGCGCTTCGCAAAAACTACTTTAGAAGAATTGAAACAAGGATTGAGTGAGTTGAAGGCAGAAGGAATGAAAGACCTCGTTCTCGACTTACAAGGCAACGGAGGCGGCTACTTAAACACTGCCATCGAATTGTGTGATGAATTCATCAGTGGTGAAAAACTGTTGGTATATACCGAAGGTCGTTCATTCGCCCGTGAAGATTACAAGGCCAATCCGAAAGTGAATGGCTCATTCGAAAAAGGCAGGCTTGTAGTGCTCATAGACGAATCATCAGCCAGTGCCAGCGAAATATTGAGCGGTGCTATACAAGATTGGGATCGTGGCCTCATCATAGGACGCAGAAGTTTCGGCAAAGGCCTAGTACAGCGTCCAGTGCCATTGCCAGATGGCAGCGCAGTACGTCTCACAGTGCAGAAATACTACACACCAAGTGGCCGCTGCATTCAGAAACCATATGATGACGGACTGGAAGCTTATATGAGCGACCGCGATAAGCGATTCAAGACCGGAGAATTCTTCAGCCTCGATAGTTTACATTTTCCTGATTCGCTCAAGTTTACAACCAATGTAAAACGCAGAACAGTGTATGGAGGCGGAGGCATTTTGCCTGACATCTTCGTACCGCTTGATACCACGGAGAACAGCGGCTACTTCAGCGACTTACTGCGCACTGGGGTAAACAACGATTGGGTAATGTCGCACGTAAATACCAACCGTGAAGCGATGCTGAAAACATATCCTGATTTGAAAACTTTTTTGGCCTACTACACCGTGCCTGAGAGTGCAATACAGGAAATGGTGAAACTGATGGAAGCAGAAAAAGTACCATTCAGCGAGAAGGATTACAAAACATCAGAACATGCCATAAAACTGCGAACCAAAGCTCTGATAGCACGAAACCTGTATGACAATGAAGCTTTCTATGTGGTAATAAACGATCTTAACCCAGCGTTAAAAAAAGCAGTGGAAGTCTTGAAGGACGGAACATTTGACAAGCAAAAACTGGCACACAACGATTTCAAATAGCACAACTATTTTCGCAGCCGATTTTTCAAAAAAAGAATTCAAACAAGCACAACCACAACAAACAATACAACAACCAATGAGCAATGGATTAAAAGTAGGCCTTCTGATAGTTATCGCAGGGGCACTCGGATTTCTTGTAGTTACACAACTGAACAAAGAAGATGGAATTGGCAGCCGTGCAGCCACTGAAAATGCTGTGGTTGAAAATGCAGCCGTTGCAAATCAACCTGCGGCCAGCCAGCCAGGTGCGCGTAATGCTCCCAATGAGGAAGTAGGAGCTGCATCGAAAACTCGCCCTAAGACTACTTTGAAGTTTGACAAAACCGAACACGATTTTGGCAAGTTGAAACAAGGCGATAAAGTGCAATGCGTGTTCAAAGTGACCAACACCGGTAACGAAGCATTGGTGATAGAAGATGCAAAAGGCTCATGCGGCTGCACTGTGCCTGAATACCCCAAAGAGCCTATTCCGCCAGGTCAAACTCGCGACATCACCGTGAAATTTGACAGCACCGGGAAAAGCAAAAACCAACAGAAGACTGTAACACTTACCTGCAATACAGAACCCATGCAAACCGCAGTTTCCATCAAGTCATGGGTAGATGCTCCCGCAGATGCAGGCAAGGAAGCAGCCAAGTAGAAGTATTGATTCAAAAAAAATATTCTATAAAAAGAAGACCACCGATGACGGTGGTCTTCTTTTTTTTGACTTGATATAGATGGAAAACTCTTGCGCTATTCAACTATCAACTCAGTTGCAAAACGACCATTCTTATTTTCAATTACAATAGCATATACACCTCCCTGTAGTGCGTCAACACTAAGTTGAATCAGCCCGGCTTGTGCTACAAATTCACTTTTTACCAATTTACCTGCTACATCATAAATGTTGATGGTCGAGTTGCTTTGGTCAGCAGGCAACACTATGTTCAGCATATCATAAGCAGGATTGGGAAACAAAGCGGGCGAAAAGTTGGCCTCGGTATTTTCAATATTGATCCCTGTGCTTTCAATCAATTGCACATCATCCACATAATAAAGCCCACTGCCATTAGCCGTGTTGGTGCCATAGAAGTCAACAGCTACAAACTCATTGATGCCAGCCATTCCGTTAGCGTTGTTCAGCGACCACTGCCATTGGTTCACAAGCACACCAGCTATGTATATCCCACCTTGGTCGGCATCCATGTCAGCAGTCACCTGCACATCGAACCATTCGTTGAGGTTCACAGTGGCATCACCACCTTCTGTTCCACCTGTGGTCCAGGTTACAGTGCCTGAGCCATCAAAGAATACATCACATGCCCATTGATAGGTAGTCTGGTCTGCTGCCCACTGATGCAGCAGATTGAAGTAACCTCCCGCATCACTTAGCATCATTTTGAATTTCAAATCGTACTTACCCGAAGTGTAAGGCCCTACAGGCAACACCAGGTCAGTACTTGTTCCTGAAATTTTTGCACTGTTCGCTCCGCTAAAGGCAAAATCAGTGGATACTTCGCCATCAAGGCCGGCACTGCCATCCCAAGTATTCCACGATGAGCTTTGTTCTGCCACACCAAGTCCGGCTGTGTAGCTGTCAAAATTGTCTTCAAAGACAATGGTTTGGGAAAACATAGAAATCGAAAGGGCAATACTGCCCGCAGCAAGTAGAATTTTTTTCATAATGAATTAAGGTTTGATTTTTTTACAATTGAAACAACGGTGCAATGTAGAAAAAGAACCACTGACTGTGTTTTTCAAATTGCTATCCTTGCTTCATGAAACCAATTCATACATTAGTTGTAAGGTCCTTATGCATTACATCAGGCTGCAATGCTCCCATGCCCAATTCCGTTGCATGGAACAGTGCAGAAGATGCAGCTGAAATAACAGCCCTGATGGACTCGCAACAACAAGCATGGAATCGGGGTGACCTGAGTGAATTCATGCAGCCTTATTGGCAAAACGATTCGCTTCAATTCATAGGCAGTAGCGGACTAACCCATGGCTGGCAACGAACACTCAGCAACTATCAAAAATCTTATCCTGACAAAGAAGCCATGGGAAGACTACAGTTCACCAACCTGAGTACAGATGTGCTGGACAGCACTCATGCGCACATTATAGGCAAGTGGCAACTGTTCCGCTCTGCAGATACCCTCGCAGGACATTACACCTTATTGTGGAAAAAAATGAAAGGCCAATGGGTTATTGTTGCAGACCATTCAAGCTGAACACATGCTTTCAATCACGCTTATTCTTATCGTCATCACAGCATTTATCTCATGGCGTGCATTCGAAAACGCAGCCCTGAAGGAGAGGATGATGCACAGCCCATATCTAGTGAAGCATGAGAGGCAATACCATCGCTTGTTGTCTCACGCGCTCATCCATTCCGACTGGATGCATCTAGCATTCAACATGTTTGTACTGTGGTCGTTCGGACAGCACGTGGAGCATTTTTTTACTGAAGAGCATGGCAATGCCGGAAGAATTACATACCTGCTGCTCTATGCATTGGCTGCGCTTGCTGCTACCCTGCCAAGTATGCGCAAACACGGCAACAATCCGGACTACCGCAGCGTGGGAGCCAGTGGTGCGGTGAGTGCGGTGATGGTGGCGGCCATGTTCATCTCTCCTGATAGTCGCATTTCGTTTTTCTTTTTACCCGGTGTGCCAGCGTATATAGCCATAGTCCTGTTTTTTGTATTGGAACATGTGCTTAGCCGCACAGGCCGCACCAATATCGCACACGATGCACACATCTGGGGAGCACTGTTCGGCATCGCGTTCATGGGCTTGCTTGAGCCTGAGGTCATCGCAAATTTTTTTAGTTATGTAAAGTCACAACTGATGGGCTGAATGGAATCGGCTATTCACAACTAACCGGTGCACATTTGCTGCATAATGCTTGGGCCAATTCTGCAATCATTCAACATTATTGTAACCCATAGAACTCAGTTCGCGTTAGAGCGCAATACTTCGTGGTGTACCTCCACCGAACGTTTGCCACGAATTGATGTAATAAAACACATCAAAATTCAAACACAGTCTAAATTTGACACACTGACGCGAATGAAACGCACAACAAAACTGGTCATTGCCCTATGGGCCATGTTTGTCGCTCACAGTGCCTTTTCACAAAAAGGTACAGAGCAACAGCTTGAAAAGGAAGCTAACTCCTTATTCAGCAAAGGTGAATACCTGAAGGCATTCCCTATGTATTCGCAATTGGTATCGCTATACCCAAACAAGTTGGACTACAACTACAAGTTTGGAGCATGCGCTATATACAGCGAGGCTGACAAAAGCAAAGCCATAAAATACCTTACGGTAGCTACCAGCAAAGGCGTGGAAGATCCCATGGCCTGGTACTATCTGGGCAAAGCCTATCACCTCAACTATCAGTTTCGCGAGAGCATAAAAAGCTACGAAACATTCCTGCGAAATGTTGACCCAAAAGTGGCTGCCAAAACCGATGCACAACGCGAAATTGAAACGTGCATCTATGGTTCCAACCTGCTGGCCAATATCAAAGACCTCACGGTAATAAACAAGACCGAAGCAGACCGCGAAAGTTTCTTTCGCTATTTCAATCTGGACGGTATAGGTGGAAAAATTCTGACCATACCCGATGCACTAAAAACCAACTTAGACAAGAAGGCCGAAGAACCAGGTGTAATCCACTATCCCGGCAACAGCACCACCATCTACTTCAGCTCCTATGGCAAGGATGGTAAAAACGGAAAAGACCTATACAAAGCACAGGTACTGCCAGACGGCAAATTCACCACACCTGAATTATTGAAAGGTGATGTGAATACCAGGTATGACGAAGACTACTGCTTCATGCATAGTGATGGCAAAACATTGTACTTCGCAAGCAAAGGCCACAACAGCATGGGAGGCTATGACATATTCAAATGCGAATGGGATGTAGAACGCAATGAATTTGGCCCAGCCATCAACTTAGACTTTGCCATCAATACACCTGATGACGACATTTTCTTCATAGCAGACTCGCTGAACCAGCGCGCATACTTCGCCAGCGGACGCACCAGCGACCAGAAGCACCTGCATGTGTATAGTGTCATGGTAGCAAGCACACCACTTAAAATTATTTATTTGAAAGGCGAATTCATTTCAGAAATAAACAGTGAGCATAAAAAAGCCACAGTAAAAATTCAGGATCAGATGAGTGGCCGGGTAGTGATGGAAGGCAGCACCAACCAGCAGAATGGCAGCTATACAGTGTATGTGCCGGGTGCAGGTGAATACGCATTCAAAGTAATAACAGAGAACAGTGCCACCGTGCATGATGTAAAAGTGAACGTACCGGCATTTGATAAACCTGTAGCACTAAGACAAGAGATGAGATTAGTGAATGATGGTGGAAAAGAAAAGCTCATTGTGACCAACTACTTTGATGAACCATTGAGCGAAGATCTTGCAGCACTGGCTGCAGATATGCTGCGCAAAAAAGCCGGACTGGACGTGAACGCTACGCCAGATGCAATGGCTGCCAATAAACCTGCAACCGATATGCCCTCGACCAATGCTTCGTCTGTAGAACCAACCATGCAAAATGCACCGCTGGTAGCTGGCTTTGGTGATGGCACTACAGTAACAGCCGTGGTTGAGAATCTTGAAAAAGAAGCCGAAGGGATAAATCAATTTGTAAAAGAAAGCGATAAGAAATACGACAATGCCTATGCCTATGCCTCCAAAAAGCAGCAGGAAGCAGATGCCACATTGAAGCAGGCTGAACAATTGCGCAGCAGCACCAGCACTTATGCCACACAGCAGGATGTAGAGAAACTGCGGCAGTCTGTAGCGCTCGCTGATAAGGCCGAAGCATTGCAACGCGAAGCACAGTCTGCCATTGTTGCAGCCGAAACTGTGAAGCAGTACAAGGAAACCGAAGCCGAACGCGGTCAGGTTTTACAACAGCAAGCCACAGAGTTGAAAAAGGCACAGGCCGGCAACAACTTCGACCAGGCGGTGTCCATTCTGAAAACAGAACAACTGCGCCAGACTGATGCAAGAAATGGCAACAGCAACACCCCACAGTCTGACCTGCTGGCAAAGGCCAAAGCCAAAGAATCTGAACAACAAAAGGCAGAACAAAAATTGACATCGCTGCGCGATGACGAAAAGGACTTGACCACTCAACTGAAATTAGCTGAAGAGAAAAAAGCCACAGCCAAAAAGAAGGCAGATAAGGAACAAGCCGAAACTGACTATGTGAACATCAAAGCATCGCTCGATGGTGTGCACAGAGACATTGCCTCTCAATCGAACAAAACCACCAAACTGAGTGACGAGGCCAAAGACTTCTATGCCAATGCAGCCATGTATGACCGACTGGTGGCGGATACAAAACTCGGTCTTGCACCTGGCGAACAGCAGAAATTGACAGACACCGAGCGCACAGCGCTGGGCATGAAACTGAATGAGCAGGATAGGAGAGTGAATGCACTTGATGTGCAGGATCCGCAAATGCTTGCCCTCATCACCGATGCAGGCGGCCCAGCGGAGCAGGTAGTATCAGAAAAACCGGTAAGCACAAGACCAGCTATGGCCATAGAAAGCGACCACCAGGCGCTCTCAAGCAAGGCTACTACAGCACCTGCCAAGCGCATGTTTGCAGCAAGCAGCCTGAACGAAACCAACGAAGCCATTGCCACATTAGAAAATAAAAAGCAAAGTGCTGCACTCAGCAGTCAGGAGGAACAAGAACTTGGTTCATTGAATACCCTGCGCATAACACTGCAAGCCGAGATGGCTGCCAATACACCAGCCCCAATAGCAACCGGCAATGAACAAGTGAGAGCAACCTGCCAGAGCATAGAACCTGCATACAACCAAACCCTAGCTGATATAAGCAATGCACCCGGAAGCGAAATAGACCGCACGGTGCAAGCCATGCATTACAAAGAAGCAACATTGCAAAAACTAAAGCAGGCACGCAACGACAATGCAATGCAGGCCGCCACCGAAACCAATGCAGATGCACTCGCTGGCATGGCCCAACGCGACCAGCAGTACGAAGCTGCAATCACACAATTGGAAAATGAAACATCTGATGTAAACCAATACAAAGCAGCATACGAAATAGAGAATAAAACCATCATTGAAAGTGATGCAGTGTTTGCTGGCAAACTACAGGAACAGGTGAACATAACTGAGAACTACCTGACAGCCCTTGGCAACATGCAAACCGAAAAACAAGAAGAACTAAGCCGCACAACTGATCAGGTACAAGCTGCTGCCCTGCGTGAACAACTCGCTGACATAAACACAGAAAAAACAGAAGCGGAAAAAAAGCTTGGCAACTACCGCAACGACCTAAGCCTGACTGCTGCCACTAATGGCCCGAAAGCCGACAGCACAGCGGTAGCTACCAACACTACCACTGTTACTACCGGCACCGCCACCAATCTGGAAGATGAAATAGTTAAGAATGAAAGCACCTGGGACTTTGACTCGCCAGCAATGAACGAAGGCGACCCTCAAAAAACACAAGCACAAGTTGACACAGAGAAAACAGAAAAGATTTTCAAACAACGCGAACAGTCAGAATCCATTTTCGCTTATGAAAGCAGCGCATTTGAAGAGATAGTGGCCCAGCACACCACCATCGCTACAGAACTAAAGCACAGGGAGAAAATACAATCCCTCAACGATGAAATATTCCTGATAGAAGCAGAGATGGAAAATGAAAAAAGCGAAGCCAAACTGCGCAAGCTCGATTACAAAGCCGAACAACTCTACCTGCGCAGGTCGCTTATAGAAATTGACAATGCCACAGCCATAGCCACTATGGCACAAGAGGAATATGAAGAAGAGAAAAAGAAAGCCGATGAGATGACGGCAACCAATCAGGATAAAATAGACAGCCGCATGATGATTCGCGACCACGTTGACATACTCGAGCGCTCAGCAAAAAGTAATATGCAGGAAGCCGCAGCACTGCGCGAAATAGCTCCCAGCAAAATAGACGACATTGAGCGGGCAGACTTTTATCGTGAGGCATTTTCTAAAGAAGCACAAGCCATAGATCAGCTTCAGCAAATACAAGAGATAAACGATAACATTGACATGCTGCTCACTTATGACGACCAACAATTAGCCATGATGAAAGGCGGCAAATCGCCCGATGCAGACCTTATAGCGGCCATGCTCAAAGCTGAAGCTGACGTAAAGGAAGAAGCTAAGATTGCTGATAGTGCCCAAACTCAACCAATCATTACAAACAACATAAGCACTACCAATACAAGTACCGGCACTGAATCTACAACAGACAGCACCAACCCTTGGGATCGTTCAGTTGCTACTGAGAAAAAATCAACGACTTCTGAGAAGGCAGTCCCCTCAGAAAATGTCGTGACCACACCCACCACTGCCGAAGCAGAAGCAGCCAACACAAGTGCTGAAAGAATTGCCAACAGCTACGAAGCCGAAAATGCAAATGCTTCTGCAAGCGCATCAGCAGGCAGCTACAGCGCAGCAGAATCCGAGGCCTATTACTTCAGCGCACCTGATGTGCTTACCAAAGACCTTTTTGTAACCACTACACGTGCAGTGTATAGCGAGAACAAACCCATACCTGTAGATATGGAAATGCCGAAAGGCGTTTACTACAAAGTGCAGGTAGGAGCTTTCCGCAATCGAATCCCGCAAAATTTGTATGATGAATTTGCTCCGGTAAGTGGCGAAACATTGAACAACGGCATCACACGCTACACCGCAGGATTTTTTACCACATTTGAAAACGCTGACAAAACCAAAAAAGACATACGCACCTTGGGCTACAGCGATGCTTTTGTAGTAGCCTTCCGCGATGGTAAGCGCATACCTCTGTACGAGGCCATGGGCAAATCTGCTGGCGACTTCCAGGCCAATGTGGAAAAAGAATATGTATATGGTGACAAAGGAACTGCCCCTAAACCTGCCGTGAATACTGCAGAAAAAGAACCTTCAGCCACCGCTGCAAACACCACAGCAGCCAGCTACTACAGCAAGTACCCTGAGGCAGCCAAAGCAAGTCAGGTAGAAACCATCAAAGGACTCTTCTACACCGTGCAGGTAGGTGTGTACAGCAGACCTGTGGCTGCCAAGAGTCTTGGCTACATCAATCCGCTCAATACTGAACTGCTCGATGGCAACCGTATACGCTACACCAGTGGCCGCTACACAAGCATGCAAGGGGCAGTGGACAAACGAGCCGAAGCAAAAACCATGGGCATCAAAGACGCATTCATTACTGCCTATTACAACGGCAAAAAAATTACCCTTTCAGAAGCTGACAGACTGCTGAAAGAAAATGGTCCATCCATACTGGCCACTGAATAAGAAATTAGAGTAGTGCCAAGAAAACCCATGTAACTGTAAAAAGTGCATGGGTTTTTTGTTGGACTTTTTGCTGCTAAAACCAATCTTTCAGAAGTGAAGAAAAGGAAAACTTCAGCAAACCGGTCTGCTTGAATTCCGTTTATGATGATGGAGTATTGCCCACCAATTATTGGCAAACATCACCCATGTATGATATCATAAGCATCAAATCCTCGGTGTTAACCACTGAATCGTCATTCAGATCGCATGACGAGCATAACTCCACACAACCAAACTGAGCAACAAGCAGGTCTAAATCAGCCTGCCCGATTACCCCATCCAAATCAAAATCCATTGGGCATAATTCGATGCACGGGCCTATGCAAGAGTTATCGTCACATTGTGCCAGATAATTGTAGTTGCATGATGATGGATCGGTGCATCCAAACAATTCGCTTTCGCAACCAACAGCATTGATTATTTGATCACACTCTAAAATGATTTCAACCGAAAAGCCATACACAACAGCGGTCCAATGCACCACTGTCTCACCTTCAGGATAAATGCCTGAAGCATCATCAGTGTTGTTGTAATCATTCACAAGGCTACTTATTTGGCAGCCTGTCAAAAGCTCTGGAGCCTGAACCTGAATTGTTTGACCTGCATATCCGATTGCAGCCTCAGGACAAGATAATTGTGGTACAAGGTCAACGAGATAGTCTTCCGTTTCACCTAACATATAGTCTCCACACGGCAAAGGCCAAAACTGGTTTGAGAGAATCACTCGCATCAAAGTGACGCCATAATAATTGCCGTTGCAATTAGGTGGTAAGTAAAAAACTCCAGTGACAGGTGTTCCGGGAAATATTTCCGAAAGAACAAATGGAGAGAAGAAGACATATTCATCTAGTTCTAAATATCCATCGAAGTTCAAATCAATGTAGGCCCAGACAGTAACGTCATGATTGTTATCACAAGTACCGGCATTGACAGAAATAGTATTGGTGTCACCCATTATGATAGTGAATGGAGTTTGCCAGATATAATTACTGTACTGATTCAATACCGAACCCGGTCCACCAATGGTGTTGCAATTGCTGCTGTTAGACATTCCATTCACCGTAACCTCAAAAATCTCGTCAGCAAATGGGTCATTGGCAGCACTGACACACCCATAAGTATCAACCGATATGCAACTTATATCTGTCGAATCGTTTTCACACAAAGCAGTCACACAAAACATAAAAGGGGAATTGGGCATCAGACCATAAATCACTACGTTAGAACTATCTGTTGTACCTGATTGGACAATGCCAATCCAAGCGGCATTACCGAAATGATTTATGTGCCAGCTATATGCCACTACATCACCATCTACATCAGTCCAATTCACTTCTACGCTGGTGAATGATCCTCCAGTTTGAATCAAGTTTTGAGGTTCTGAAAAATCACATCCATCTTGTGCACAAAGACTTTTGCACAGTATGAAACTGAGGTGAAAAAGCAAGAATCGTTTCATGATTATCCGATTGATTTACTATTACAAATAAAAGAACTATTGAAGGCAACGAACTCCATTGCATCTACCGCTTACCACGTACCCTTTTACATTCGCGCCCCTTTTCTCAATGACATGTTTTCAATTTTTCGCAGGGCGACTACTACGTGGCAGTTTTTTAATCTTTTAATTTTTCAATTAAGCAATGGCTGACGACAAAAAAATAATTTTCAGCATGGTAGGCGTGAACAAAATCACACCCACAGGCAAACACATCATCAAGAACATCTACCTGAGCTTTTACTACGGAGCTAAAATTGGCATACTCGGTATGAACGGTGCAGGTAAGAGTACAGTGATGAAAATAATAGCAGGCCTCGACCAAAGCTACCAGGGCGATGTAGTGTGGAGCCCCGGCTATAGTGTAGGCTATCTGCCGCAGGAACCACAGCTTGACGACAACAAGACTGTGCGCGAAATAGTGGAGGAAGGAGTGAAACCCATCACCGATGCACTAAAGGAGTACGAGGAGATTAACGCCAAATTCATGGATGAAGAAATCCTGAATGACCCCGAGAAGATGGAAGCACTGATGAACAAACAGGCTGTTGCACAAGACAAAATAGAATCCCTCGGTGGCTGGGACTTGGACAATAAGCTCTCCGTAGCCATGGATGCCCTGCGATGTCCTGCCGAAGAGCAGAAAATAGGCGTACTCAGTGGTGGCGAACGTAGGCGTGTAGCCCTGTGCCGCCTCCTGCTGCAAAACCCTGATGTGCTGCTGCTGGACGAACCGACCAACCACTTAGATGCTGAAAGCGTGCAATGGTTGGAGCAACACTTAGCTCAATACCGCGGCACCGTGCTGGCTGTGACTCACGACAGGTATTTCTTAGACAATGTAGCTGGCTGGATATTAGAACTGGATCGTGGCGAAGGCATTCCATACCAAGGCAACTACTCATCATGGCTTGAGCAGAAAGCCAGGCGACTGGCACAAGAGGAAAAAGGTGAAAGCAAGCGCAGAAAAATTCTTGAACGCGAATTGGAGTGGGTGCGAAGCAATCCCAAAGGCCGCCAGACAAAAAACAAGGCGCGCCTGGCCAACTATGATAAAATGATGAGCGAAGACGAAAGGGAGAAAGAAGCAAAATTGGAAATACCTATTCCCAACGGCCCTCGACTCGGCAATGACGTCATTGAATTTACCAATGTAGCCAAAGCCTTTGATGACAAACTGCTGATAGAGAACCTCAGTTTCAAGCTGCCACCTGCCGGTATAGTGGGAGTCATTGGACCTAATGGAGCAGGTAAAACCACGCTCTTCCGCATGATAATGAATGAAGACACCCCCGATAGCGGCACCATTCGCATTGGCGACACTGTAAAAATTGGGTACGTGGATCAGGCTCATGGCGATATAGACAACAACAAATCCATATATGAAGTGATAAGTGGTGGCAACGAGGTGATAGACATGGGCGGCCAGAGCATCAACTCGCGCGCATACTGCGGCAAGTTCAACTTCCAGGGAGCCGACCAGCAGAAGAAGTGCGGAGTACTCAGTGGCGGTGAGCGCAACCGCCTGCACTTAGCTATGACACTAAAGACCGAAGCCAATGTGTTGCTGCTCGATGAGCCTACCAACGATATAGATGTAAACACCCTGCGCGCATTGGAAGAAGGCATTCAGAGTTTTGCAGGATGTGCCGTAGTCATATCACACGACAGGTGGTTCCTCGATAGAATATGTACCCACATACTCGCCTTCGAGGGCGACTCGCAGGTCTATTACTTCGAAGGAACGTTCAGCGAATACGAAGAGAACAAACAAAAACGGCTGGGTGACACCACCCCGCACCGCATCAAGTACCGCAAATTGGTGCGCGGTTAATGCTCCCTTGGCTTTTCAACCATACTGTGCAAAAAATGAATGGATTGGTGTGCAAAGTTTGAGATATAAAACACATCTTTGTCATGAACAACAATTACATAAACTCATCTCTGCACCCGAACCTAAATGAAAAAAGAACCTGACAAGAAAGCCGCGGACAATACCACACCCGATGATGTAGCCGCATTGCGCGAACAAAAAACAAAACTCGAACTGGAACTGCACCA
Organism: Flavobacteriales bacterium; assembly: GCA_046155615.1. Taxonomy (GTDB): domain Bacteria; phylum Bacteroidota; class Bacteroidia; order Flavobacteriales_D; family Sanyastnellaceae; genus JANNVZ01. Next base: position 38,807 of record JBJXFP010000174.1, read on the forward strand.
GCGCGAAGAACAACTGCTGAACATACTGAGTTATGTACAGAGCAAACCCAAAGTTTGAATTGTGCATTTGTTGACATAGTTTTAAGGGTTACCCCGGCTGCCATGGCCGGGGTTTCTTTTTTATGGAGAATGAAAAAACCCATTTCCCGTTGGGGTAAATAATTGATTTGGTGTAACACCTCCGAAACCATCATTTTCAACCCCAAACCAAAAATCACCAATGAAAAAAATTTTACTACTTGCTGCCTGCCTCATGTGCGGGCTTTTTTCTTTTTCGCAAAGCGACATAGAAGTGCAGCACGATGCGCTGGAGGTGCGCTTCATCAAAGGCACAAAGCAATACGACCTGGTGTCGCAGCAATACCTGCGGAGCCAGAGTGCATGGCAGGGTTTCCTTCAAGTGCATGGCACATGGTATGTGCATTTCAATGAAGCCACAGGCCTCCCCCACCGTGCATACGGTGCGCCCATCAGCATGGTGCAAGACACACCCGAAGCCATGGCCCTGAGCTTTGCGCAAGACCACCTCGCCATGTACAACTTGCCCCTGGCTGAGTTGGTGCCATACATCGCGCAGCCCAAAGGCAAATACCAGTGGGCCAATTTCTCTCAGATGCATGAGGGGCACAAAGTGCTTGGTGGCAAATACACCGTGAAGTTCAGCG
>JBJXFP010000177.1:0-3842 GCA_046155615.1 Flavobacteriales bacterium
GCCAAGGTCTTTTGGAAATACAGCAACAAAGCCATCCCAATCGCTGCGGGTAGCATCAAAAGGTGAACCTGTTGTTGGCAAATCGCTGTTGGTTTTACCACAAACGAATACATTGTTTGCAGAAAGGCTCAATCCATAAGCAATAACGTTTGTGTCCGAACCGCTACCACTATTGTTCACCACTGCTGAAGGTCCATAGAGAGTGAGGTCAATCAAGTCAGAACCATCAGCACTAACGCGGTATACAATTGCGACACGAGGTGTACCATCAGTTGAGAAACCGGTAATGCTGTTCAAATAACCGTTTGCATCATATGGTGCAGCATTGGTAGGAATGACTTGGTTGGTACCCCCGGCACAATAGACTTTTCCATCGCTATCCACTTGTATTGCGAACAGGTATTGGTCGAAGCCAGTAAGGTTGCCATCCATAAAAGTTCCCCAGCTCAATGTGGGGTCAATTACCAGAGGATAACGAGTATCAATAGCCGATGAAGAAAAGAAAGTAACCACATTGCCTTGGGCATTGAATGCAAAATCAACAGCCTGTTTGTTTTTGCCAATTACCTGATAGGCTTCAGGAATTCTGAATGTAATATCCGTGAATCGAAGACCAACTTTGAGACTACCATCGGTATTCACTTGTATGTTGTCCTGACCTTCGAATTTCATTTTCACTTGCGAATAGTCAGCACCTGCTTTTACTATCCAGTCAAATTCGAATGTACCGTTGTCATCACTGTACATGCGCAGGTCAATTCCAGGATATACATTTTCGTATATCAATTCTTTGGCAGCCTTCACACTGCTTCTCCACATGGATGGCGACTCGCTGAGGAAGAAGTTGTAGCTCGTACTAAATGCATCACCCAACTTCAACCTTGAGTCGGCATTGGCTCCATCCAGATATAATGTAAACGTATGGGTCGATTTCAATGACCTCACCGTTTGGCCTGCCACTATGCCAGCTACAGCATTGTCAGCAGCAGCCTGCTTTGATTCCATTTCATTGGCCACAAACCTAATTTGGTTGCGTTCAACATAAATAGAACCCTGCATGCTCTCAGCATAGTAAAGCACATTGGAGTTGGTCAGTTGTCCCATGTTTTCCATGAAGCGAATGGTTGCAGCATTCTCTTTCAATGTTTCGCGCACCTCTTGTTCAAGATCCGCATTGAGGGAACCAGATTGCTGAAGCACAATTTCAGAGGATGTTTGTTGAATTCGCTGTGCAAATGCTTTCGTGTCCAGAAGCAAAGCAGCAATCCATAAAAGTGAATTGAATAGGATGAGGCCTATCCTACAAGAAGTAGAATTTTTCATTTGTTTAGGCTGTTAGATTTGGTTTTTTGGTAATCTGCTCCCGAAAAGAAGCAAGAACAACTGGTAATTCGATCCTGATATGTACTCCGAAGAACACACATCAACATGCAGCCGAAGTTGGCTGCTATGCAATTGATGATCGAAACTTGAAACCTGAAGAAGTGCCGTGTGGCGTTAAGAGGGTGGAAGGTTAGTTTCTTTTCAATTAGTCTTGTTTTGGTTATTCAAGCAATCCGTTAGAAAGCCATGCAAACGTAACTAACTTTTCGGTTTGTCCAAATTTTTTTTTCATTTCGTAGAAATTATGCCCGTGTTTATCCAATGTAAACTACAAATGGTCGACATTTTTACTAACAGGTCAAACGCGGCAATCTTTGCGAAAAGAGCGTGCAATTGCCACCAAACAATCTATGGCGATAAAGCACAGACATTGGTTGATAATTCGCAATGCACAATTTCAAAAAGTGCCTCCTGTGAAATAAACTTTCATCACATTTTTTTACAAACCTTTTAAAACATCTATCACAATGAACATGAGAATTATTGTAGCAGCCTTGATAGGCAGCGTAGTGTCATTCTTTCTGGGTTGGGTAGTATTTGGAATGCTGCTCGATCCGTACTACCAATCCAATATGGTGAAGTACAATGGACTGGTTCGTGGTATGGACGACATGCGATTGCATGGCATCTATCTGGCACAGCTTTGTTGGTGTGGACTTATTGCCTATGTCTTTGGCGTGCTTGGCAATGTGAAGTCATTCATGAAAGGCGCTATTGCAGGAGGTATCATATTCGGGCTGGCATTTGCAGGAGTGGACTTGATGATGTGGTCAGGTATGAATCTCTTCGGATTCAAAATGGTAGTAATAGATGCCTTGGCCAATGGAATTTTCGGGGGCCTAATTAGTGGAGTGATCGCATTGATCCTGGGTTGGGGTGGAAACAAGTCATAGCACCACAATAAAATAGTCAATTGAAGCCGCTGCACATTTTCGTAGAAGATTGCAGCGGCTTTTTCTATTGCGGACAAAGGCCTCCAAACGCTGCGATAAACGAAATGAGATCGTTGACATCTACAACACCATTTGAGTCCGCATCAAATCCGCAACTGTTATCAAACTGACAAGAGCCATCATCGGTTGTAGCAGCCGGATTGAAATTCAAGGCATTCTCATAGGTGCAGCCCACCACTGTTGCATTACTATTAGTAAGGTTCGCACATATCGGTTGGGCGTTGATGTCATCATCAGCGAAGTTGATGCAGAAGCCACACATCACTCTTTTCAGAAAACAACTTGAGAGCTTCATCCAATTGGCACTTGGATAAGTGCAATGGTTTGGCAACACTTGTGGTGCGGTATGCATCTCTGTACATTGTCCATTTTGCAATTGGTGATTGTGTATCTGATTGGAACCATACACACCCAAATAGCCGCTGCAAAAACAAGCGATCACAGAACCTGAGTTGTAAGGCACCACACAATCATTACTATCATGAAATGAGATGATGGGATGATTCGGATTATTGTCAAGGTGAGCAAGATTCATTACCGCCCCGCAATGGTTGATATTGGCCTTCACCACATATTCATTGGGCAAGTCATTTCCTGACTCATCTATGCCCCCCACTTCAGCGCTGAAGCCTGCTGATACATGCTCATCTGCCTCTTCCTGATTCCAGAATGCGGCTTGCAACGCGCAAATGCTGCCCGCACTTTCACCACCCATGAACATCCAGTTTTCATCTATTCCCCATTCTTCTTTTTGGTCGTGACTGAAACGCATGGCAGCACGAGCATCCTGCACAGCACAGTAGATAGCCTTTTGAAGGTTGCTGCCATAGCAATTGAAACAAATCACATTGTCGCAATTCCATCCAACGCGATAGTTAATGTTACCCACCACAAAGCCTCTTCGCGCAAACTCGATACTTTCATAACTCAGTTCGTTCTTATCACCTCCGGCAAATGCACCACCATGAATGAGCAGAATGAACGGCCGCTGTTCAACATCATCCACTTCCTGATTGGGGTAATACACATCCATCAGAAGATTTACATTCTGATTGCTGAAATAATTCTGCGCAGCGCCATACTGTACATTGGTTTGAACAACGATTTCAGAACTGTCGAAAAGAGCGAGTTCGGAGTAGCGGACGGGGAGGCAGTGTTGGGCCGTTACCTGCACACATAAAGCTGATAAGATAATAATCCAGGCAACAATCCGCTGTACCCTTTTCGCTCTTCGCATATCGCTTATTACTTAATCTTATTAATCCCTGCATCTCCCTTCGCATTCGCCTCACTGATCATCTTATCACCCTTTGCTTCTGAATCAGTCACGAGCTTGTTAGCGTTCTTTTCTGCGACACCATAAGCCTTGTCAGCTTCTTCATTGGTTTTTGCTACTGCTTTGGTGTATGTCTCATCTGCAAGATTCTTGGCTTTGTCTGCAACCAACTTAGCTGCCACTTTCTCCAGAGGATTTTTCACTTTGGCTAATTGATCATCTGCTGCCTT
>JBJXFP010000178.1:0-18580 GCA_046155615.1 Flavobacteriales bacterium
CGCTCTTTGACATTTGCGCTACTCGTTACTCAAACAGGCACATCGTTGTGGATTGACTTCTTATTCGCTCTTTGACATTAGATAGGCCATTTTTCGCTTCATTGTCAGAGTTTTAAGCCCAAAGAGACGAAACAAAAAATGCCCCTGATTGTGATGAAAAGCACTTTCAGCGGGCATTTTTTCTTTTAGAATAGTTCTAATTGCTGAGGTGTCCCAGGCAAATCATCACGGCTGCCTCCCCAAAAGTTGATGATGTTTCCGTACTGTTTATCTGTAATGCGAAGAATGCTTACGTGTCCTTTAGGGGGTATGAACGCTCTGATTCTTCTTTCATGCACATCCGCACTTTCCGGACTTGCACAATGGCGCACATAAACTGAAAATTGCATCATAGTGAATCCATCGATCTGCAAGTCTTTGCGGAACCGCGCATAAGCTTTGCGTTCCTTTTTGGTATGGGTAGGAAGGTCGAAAAAGACAAACAGCCACATGATGCGGTAAGCGTTTAGTTTATCAAAGGCGCTTTCCATTTATTGAAGTGCACCAATGCAGACTAATAACTATGCCGCTTCTTCCAGTTTTAAACTTTCCTTCACATTGGGGTATCTTATTTTGGATGCTTTTCCTTCAAAACATTCTGCAAGGCTCGCGGCAGTGATACTAATCGCATTGCTCAGGTTCGTGCACGCTTCGGCTATCCACACATCGCGTACCAACAGTTTCAATAGTTCAGGTTTGGTTTCTTTATCTACTTCGCATTTTCCTGAATCAAATAAGTGTTTTACATGCACATCCACAAAAGGGCGATAAGGTTCCATGATGTCGTCTGCCAGTGCATAGTGGTTGTATCGGTTATGATGATGAATGCCTAGGGTAGGTAACAAGCCACTCCCACACAATGCACGAGCCACGGCAGCGCGCAAAATGGTGTAGCCGTAGTTCAGCAAACCGTTGGGCTGCTCACCCGCTCGTTCTCGTGTGAACTCTGGCCCGAACATCCGTGGCCAATACCTGCGTGCCCCTTGTGCTTCTTGATTGTCAGTGTCACCACTTTTTACTTGCTTAGCAAGACCCTCCAGGTCACCACTCGGAAGATTGTAATAGACTAGCACACTGTCTTGATTGATGAGTTTTGCTTTGATGGTTTGTGTCCACAACTTTTTGCACAGGGGTTCGCTTGCTTCTACTTGCTGTCGAAATCGTTCTGCTTGTATGCGATGTGTGTCCAAATGAAACAGCATAGACACAGGCAAATATTCCTTGTTGCAAAAGATGACTGCCACATTGTTTTCACTAAGCACTTCAATGGCGGCTTGCGTGAGTGTAATGTGCGGATGCTCCAACACCAGGTAACCGATATCTTCTATGGGCACTTGTGCTTCACGCAGGCCTTCATCTTTTGGTTCCAATATCAATTGTTCATTGCGAACGCTTAAATGGTAGGGGTTAGATATGTGAAGGGTACGGGGGAGCATATCAAATGCGAATCAGTTTTCCAGTGCGATCAATTCTTACTTTTATTGGACTTAAGTCTAACAACGCTTTTGTACTCCTCACTCGTTTTAGTTCAACATCATAATCAATTGTTGATGCTAAGTGATGTCTGAAGTTATAGTCTCCGCTGCTAAGTTTTTGCACTCTGTAGAGTCGTTCACTCAGCACTTCCATATTGGGCTTGTCCCAGTCAATGGCATCTTCGGTCAACCCAAGTAGAAATAAATGGTTTATCTGAAGCACAGTTACTATTCGTTTGCCCCCCGCAGGTAGTTGGTAAGTAGATTGCTTTTGCTTTTTTCGTTCCAACACTTGCCAGAATGTCACAACCTCTTCCTGCAACTTGCCCTTTTCATCTTCATATATTACCACGTGATGGTTATTACCCGGTTCTACAAAACGATTGATACCATGTAGTTGCACTTTGTTGTTACTTGTAAAGAAGATTCTGACTTTTTTAATGGGTACAGGTGCACCATTTTGATTAGGCAAAAACACAAGAGGAATTTTTTTGCCTTCCGCATCTTTTTTGAAATACACAGGATTTTCAGCCGTGTCATCAGGTGCCTTAAATTTAGGATGGTGGATATCCACACCAATGTCTGTTAACCGTTTAAAAACAGCATCACGCACACCATCATCTACTATCTGCATTATCTGTGCACGGGTTCTACAAGTATCAAGGTCAACACGCTCGTGCAGATACTCTTGTTCATCTGCATGTTTATAGTTGCCGTAGTAGGTTGCTTTGTGCAATTCACCACGCGCAGCTATGCCCTGTCCTTTCCATTTCTTTCCATCTTTTATGATGGTTTTGCCTGTGTGCTTGTCAAACAGGGGCTTAGATACTTTGGTAAGTGTTCGCTTTCTGTTTTTGTAGGATACAAGTATGCCTTCTACTTTGTCTTTTGCCTGATGCCAAAACCCATCCCACGGTTCATCTACTTTACCAAGCATCTGTTCTCCATCTATTCCTTTTCCTCTGAGGCGTGAGGCTTCTTGCAGAAACCTTGTTTTGGTGCATGCAACCGCTATTGCATCTATGGCATGATGCCTATGGTCATCGCGTGATTTGGATGGGAAGAAGTACTCGCCCTTCACATGTCCGCGCAGCACGCGGCCATGTTTCTTCAATTCTTCCTGTGTCTTTTTTCTTTCTTTATAGTCATTGTCCCATCGCATCATGTGGTCTTCCTGTATTTCATCTTCCGCACTTATCGCTGCGAAGTATTCTCCTTCGGGTAAATAGTTGTTCAGCTTATAGCGATGATTGAGTATGCCATTCAGCCCCCAGTGTTGCCTTAGCATGGAGGTAAGCCCGCCCTGAGTAATGCTCACATTGGGCACATACTTCTCCACTATGCTCTTTGACTCACGGGCTATATAGCGTGTGTCATTCAGTTGACGGTGTATGAAGCCTTCTAAGTCATCATGTTTTTTCGCAACAAATCGTTGCGCTTTGTGATAGGGTAGGAGCTTGTATGCGCGACTAATCATATTCTCCCAATCAGGTGAATTGTTGAATGCTTCCCAAGGAGTCCGCTGCCCTTTTATTTTGTTCATTCCTGCTTCGCACAACGTCTTATTGGCAAGGCTGTCGTCAAGACTTATGCTGTAAGGAATGATGTGTTCTATCTGCCAACTGCCATCTTTGAAGAGTTGCTCAAGTCCTATCTCGCGACCCGAATAGGGACAGATGTGTTTACACTCTCTCCAAAGCCACATGCGTTGAATGTTATCACGTGTATGCGGCAGGTTTAGTTTGTCAAGCTCACCTCTGCAAGCATCGTTCTCTCTTTCATTTTCCCAATTGCGGAATCGGTCTTCTCTTCTTTGTTTGGCACTCTTCTTTAGTTCACGCGCCATTTCAATTTTTACTTCATCTATTTTTCCGTATTGCTTGTATTGTTCGATTATTTGCGGAACAAGTCCGCTCACTTCAAATAATGCAGCTTGCACTATGGGGTTCTTTATGGATTGAACAGCCTTCACCACATTGGTCAATTTGGCGGTTGTGTTCTGACGCTTATCGCTATGGTGATATAGTCGATTGCAATCTTTGTCTGTCAGTTTAAAGCCTTCCATCAAAACTTTTTTCACTTTGTCAATAGCAAACCCATCTGCATCAGTGAATGCAACGGCCTCGACATTGTGTTCTATCAATACCTTGTCCTCTCCATTCATAGTTTGCCAACGTTTGCCGAAAGCATTGCGCACGCCACCCATGATGATGGCTTCATTGTAGTGCAATCCTTTGATGAGATAAGGAAGAGTATTGTAGATAACCTTATGGCTTACACTTCCAAATTCTTTGGATAATCTGAACTTTTTGAATGCCTCGGCCTTTTTATCATCCAGTTGCCATTTATCTCTTGTGTAGTTCATGAACCATTCGGGGTCTTTCGCGAATTGTTTTACATGCCATATCTCTTCCAGCCAAAGCAGGGCATTGCCAATGCTTTCTTCATTCAACGTCTTGAATGAATCTATGATGTCTTTGCGGCCAAATGCTTTTAAAATAGCACCAATGGTTTTGCATCCAGCAATGGAGTGGCGGTCTTCATAATTCCATGATGTATCGTTTGACTTGATTGCTTTTTTGAATTCTTCAAATGTGAACTTGTCTTTCTTGAGATAGAGTTCAATCATTTTGATGCGCTCATTTATGTCCAGTTCCCGTTCACCATTGCGCACGGTATTCATAAATTGAAAGAGTCTGAAAGACTCATACCAAGGACTGCTTGCCGCTATGCGGGTTTTCTTAGGCTCGAAAGTGCATTGCCCACGCAAAAATCTTTGGTTGCGCAATTCTCTTTGATAGAAGATGATTCCTTTGTTGGGTTCGCCCAATTGCTTTTCTAACTCATCCGTAAGCAACGATGGATAATGCTTTTGCTGGGCCTCATAGATTCTGTTGAATTCATCAACATACATGCTGCGTAGCGTATATCTATTACGCAACCGCACTTCATGCGGGTCCAGTTTGGCCAAGTATTGTCCAAGTGTTCCTTCACCCATTCCTTCTTTGGTAGCATCTATTCCTATTTTTCCTTCCTGTACCACTCCCTTATTGAGTGTGCCATCTTCCTGCAAGTCCACTTGCAAATTCTCTCTGTAGCCTCTCCTTTGGCTGAGATGATAGAATACCCTGCCCAATTCAAGAAGGGACAATTTTTCATTCGTCACTCCTTTGGCGCGCAGTTCGTATGGGTTTAGCAAGAAGAACTCTCTCAAATCTGATTTGAGTTTCAGTTCTTGCAATTCGCCTTTAATGTTGTCCAATTTTGGAAACATTTCTAGAGGCATCAGCACCTTGATAAGTTTTTGTTTGCGCAAACCTTGTCTGAAGAATTGTCTTCTTGCTTGCCGCTTTTCCCTGCGGGTTTCGTTCTTCGATACTTCGCTTCCCTTAGTATCGCGGTTAACCCCTTCTGGGAAGATGCGCACACCAGTACCAATTATTTGTTTCGATGATTCATCAATCAAGGCCCATCCGATAGAGTTAGTGCCAAGGTCAAGTCCAAGAATTTTAGACATGCAGTAGTAGGTATTTAGTTAAACAAGTATAGTGAGCGCTGCAAAGGAGCGAATCCCCACTTGCAATCTATTTACAAATGAAAGAAAGTTTCAAGAAGTTTGGTTCAATGCGTAACATTTATTTCATTTGCCGTGAATAAGAAATCTTTTCACAATAAGGCTATATGCCGAAGGTGATAAACCTATTACTCCCGCCTCGTGTGGGAGTTTTTTTTCAAAGTTCTATCTCAACACCCCAACCTGTTTTCATCAAGCATCCGGCTGTCAATAGGATAAGCCCCCAAACCACACAACTCAAATTGGAGTTGCCATAGAAGTCAACACCGAGCCCATCAATCTTCACCCCCCATATCCACCCCCCGCACTATCCTGCGTGTTGTCTATACAAAACCTTCACCCACCCAATAAACCCACCCCGCTTCAAGTTTTTCTATACTTGCATACAGCTATGTAGCAACTCTCCCTCATGAAGACTTTCATAGTCACCTCGCCCGAAACACCTGTTCCTACGCTGGTGCAGTCCATTGGCCTGCGCATGGGCTACCTGCTGAGCGAGAAGATAGGGATAGCCGGTGCTACTGCCAGCTTTGTATCACTGCACAAAATGAAAAGGCCGGAGAAGATCTCAGAGGCTGTCAATATGCTACTCAGTATAAAAGAAATGCTGAGTGTGAATGAGACTGAGATAGTGCAACAGTATTTACAGTTGCAGAAAATATTCAACAAAACAAAAAACAAAGCCCCTGAGTTTATTAAGCTCTACAAAAACCTTGAACACAAACTATGGAAGATGTATGATGTGGTGATGGAGGACACCTTCTATAAATTGGAAAGGCCTGAGATGACCGGCCTCAGGCCATTGATAAGCGAATCATTCTGGGCTTCACCTTTCAATATTCACAACACCGAGGAAGACAGCGACTCATACATTCCCATGAGCTCTGTGATATGTCCTGCTGAGAAGGAAGATGTGCTTTACAACCCCATTTTGTTGATAGACTTTATGCTGGCCAATGATGTGAAGCAATACAAGCAGTATCGCGCTGAAAATGGGCTGGCCAGAGGCTTGCAGGATATTATTCCCCAACCGTTGCTGACATTCCCCAACCTGAACCAGCTCAATGCTGATGAACTGCGCATACTGCGGGACACCTTGCAACCAGCTGCCACAGAATGGCGCAAAACAATAGACCAGTGGCTGATGCTGGTAGAAGGCGGCCACCTATGGCGGGCCATCTGGATGAGGAAAAAGATAATTGCCGCCAGCGGACTTATGCAGAAGGCAATAGATGATGCACCTCTCATCAGGCGCTTGAAGCAAACCAGCAAGATAGAAGATGTAGTGCAGTTCTGCGCAGGATCAATGTACTATAAGGAGTTGTGGCAGTGCTACCGGTATGACAAGACTATGCGCCCAGAAACCTGGCAAGTGCTACAGCAACAGTTGGCCAAACGCCCTGACCTCAATAAAAGATGGGTATCGTTTTTCTTTGTTCATGTCATTGGTGTCAACCTGACAGTGCCAAAAGAAGATGGAGGAAAAAAATATTTAGACATATAGTTTGATCAACTTGTGGCTTGCGCAGCAATGCTTCCATCTATCCCCACTTAGTTAGACTTTATCCTGAGCCTGTGGAAGTGGCAGAACCCAATCGCGCTGGATTTGTGCATGGCTCAAGCAAGGGATAGCCGGTGCGATCCACTGTCCTTGGCATCCTGCCAAGTCCATCCATTTTCCCTCTGCCACATTTGGCAATAACTCAACTTGTTTCAAGTTTGTCTGCTACAATTTGATAAACTTGCTCGCGCACATTCAGCCACCCACTGCATGAAGACATACATCATCACTATGCCCACCACACCGGTGCCATCGCTGATACAGTCAGTTGCGATGCGCATAGGCTATTTGCTGAGCGAGAAGACAGCTTTCGTTGGAACTGCCGCCAACATGGTAATGATTAGGAAGAGGAAAAGACCAGAGAACATATCCAAAGCAGTACATAATTTGCTTGGGTCAAAACATTTGTTAGATGAGGAGGAAATAGAATTGCTAGAGGATTTTATTTCCAAACAGAAAATCTTCAACAGGACAAAGAACAAACCGCCTGATTATATATGGCGTTTCAAAGATTTCGAACACAGCATCTGGACACTGTATGATGCAATAATTGCAAACACAGTAGAAACAATAGACCGACCGGAGATGAGTGGCCTGCTCCCCTTAGTGGATGACAGATTTTGGGCTGCCCCCATCAATGCGAACAATTCAGAAACGGACGATGACACAGGTTTCCCGATGAGCAATATGCTGTACCCCGCAGTGAAGGACGATGTGTTGTTCAACCCCATACTTTTTACAGATTTCATGTTAGTGAGCGATATGGAGAACTATAAGAAGTATCGCACAGAACAAGGCCTTGGCAATGTTGGTCCAGATATAATAGAGAAGCCACTGTTGTCCTTCCCTAACCTCAACCAGTTGAATGCAGAAGAACTGCGTATACTACATGGCATCTTGCAGCCTGCGGCAGCACAGTGGTGTGCAACTGTTGACCCATGGCTGATATCTGTGGACAACAGTGATATGGCTGAAGCCTCGCAGCTTGCAAAAAAATTAGACGCAGCTTGCTGTGAAATGCAGCAGGCGATAGACAATGCACCATTGATAAAACGTGCCAAGCAAACCAGTAAATATGAAAATGTGATACAACTCTGCGCAGGCACCATGCTCTTCACAGATTTGTGGCATTGCTATCAGCATGACAAGACAATGCGCCCCGAAACCTGGGAAGCCCTGCAACAGCAGTTAGCCAAACGCCCGGAACTAAGGGAAAGGCGAATTGCTTTTTTCTTCCTTCACCGCCTCGACCACGAACTTGATTCGAAAGAGCAAGCCATAGGTAAAAAATACTTAGATATCTAAAGAGACCACACATCATGCAACACAAAGAACTGGAACATCAATACTACAAACTGACTGAGGCCAACGCAGAGATGATGCTCGTGATGGAGAGCATGTCCGACTTCTGCCGCTTTGCAAGGAACAATTCAATCAAAAGCATATTTACATTGCATGACAGTGCAGGGTTGATAGAGCGTTTTGCATTCGCCCACAAGGGCGGCATCATGTGTGTGGCTGCGGCAGGCTGGCAAAGGTTGGAAGAATTTCGCAAGGCAGAAGAGCGGGGCTTTGTGCTGGCGCACGAGTGGAAACATGCGCAGGAATTGCAACTGCAGACTCGGGATGAATATGTGCTTGCCATGGCAAGCAAAGACACGGATAAAGAGACGGTAGAAAAAATGAAGAATCAGGGTTTTCTTTCCAGCTACAGCCGTTTCCGCGAGTTGTGTGAAGACAATGATGCATTCAAACCACTTGCTCATTTTAGCAACGCAGCACAGCTGGCAGAACATGCCTGGGCCAAAGGCTTCGACAGCTACGATCGGTTTGCAAGTGCCACCCGCAAGGGTTATGTGGACAATACTACCTACACCATAGCAGAGTCGCACGGCTACCGCAACGCTGCCGACTACCATGAAGCACTGGAGAAAAACTTTTTAGATCCTGTAGCACTTGAGTTTGCCCGCGAACGCGGAATACGCAATGCAGAAGATCTGGCACGTTACACCGAACTGACAATATCCCACGAGAAGGACTGCGCGCATGATGAGCGACTGCTGATTATTATACTCACCAAACTGAAGCAGGGAAAAGAGGTGACGCCTGACAAACTATGGAATTCAGTACTGCAACAGCAGGATACATACCGCTACAAAGACAATGGTGATTTACCAGCGTGGTTCAAAAAGGGCATGCACAATGCAAAGCAGGTGCAAGAGTTCCTCATCACCAATGATTACCCAAAGGAGTACGGAGTGTGGGACGAGAAAAAGAAAGTATTCGTGATAAGAAAACTGAGTGAAAGAAAAATAGTGATTGATGGGAGCAATGTGGCTCACAACTCGAAGGGTGATAAACAAAGTGTGCCTACCGTGCAGAATATGATAGACCTGGTGAAGGCACTTAAGAAGAAAGGCTTTGAGCGTGTGAAGGTGATAAGCGATGCTTCACTTAAGCACAAACTGAGCGACAAGGAAAAACTGGACACCCTCAAAGAACTTTGCGAGTATGGAGAAGCGCCTGCTGAAAGGCCCGCAGACATTTTCATTATCAACTACGTAAAAATTCACCATTGCCTGCTGGTGAGTAATGACCAATACGCAGAGTGGAAACATCTGGATAGCTGGATTGAGGACAATATTGACTTCTATCGTCTGCGATTCAACATTGCACATGGCCAAGTGTTACTACCGGACCTTGAGGAAGTATAATGCACGGACCGCTGAGCGGTTTGCTGATTTGCCACCCCCGAAGGCCTGTGCTATCAATCTGCACCGTGATGCATTGCCCGCATTTTAGACATTGCTATATATATGCTGTCTGTAGCTCAGCGGAGAAGATCTTATAAAGTTTTTTCTTTTTGTCACACCTGCCTTTTTTTTTAGTCAGGCAAACAAAAAAAGGAAAAAGGCAACGCATCAGGCCTCGGTTTGCCATAGTTTCGTTGGCAACCAAATGCAGCGGGCAAGTGTCTGTTGCAGGCAAACCAAATCAATCCTTAATTAATCCTATGAAAAAAATCTTTACCCTCTTGTTGATTGTGATGCTGTGCGTTCAGTTGAACGCGCAAGTATTGGTGGACAACACCCAAACGGTGGAAACCACTGTGGAAGACATCTTCTTAGCCAACGGAATATTTGTAGCCAACATCACCTTCAACGGTGTTGCGGCAAATACAGGCAGCGAATACTTCGGTTCCTTTACCGATGCACTCGAAGGCATAGGCATGGGCGCAGGCTTGGTGATGACCACAGGCCACGTGAACGATGCCATGTACCCTGAAATATATGAGCCTATTGTCAACTCATACACTTATCAAGACCCTGACTTGCTGGCCCTCATTCCCAATGAATACTACATAGGCGAATTGGCTTCGCTCGAGTTCGACTTCATAGCCACTGGCGATTCGCTCGACTTTATCTACGTATTTGGTTCTGATGAATACCCGGAGTTTGTAGAATCAGCATTCAATGACCACTTCGGTTTCTTTGTTAGTGGTCCGGGCATAGCGGGCACATTCAGCAACAATGCAGTGAACATAGCCCTCATACCCGGCACCACCGAGTCTGTAGGTATCAATACACTGAATGAGTTCGAACATGCCGAGTTTTATGTGGACAACAATGGCAATCCGGTGAGTGTTGGCTTCGATGCCTTCACTACACCCCTCCATGCATCAATAGGCCAGATGGTGGTGGGCGAAACCTACCATGTAAAATTGGTTATAGCCGATGTATCGGATGCTGTGCTGGACTCAGGAGTTTTCCTGAAAGGCGACAGCTTCGTGCAAGTATGCTCACCCAATGCAAATGTGATGCCAGAAGGTTGCATGCTCAGCAGCCTGCATGCCAATGTAGAATACACTGAGGACTGCGGCACCATTTCACTCACCAACCTTTCGGAGTTAAACATTGAAACCACAGGATGCTATTACGAAATGGGCGATGGCAACGAAACCGCAGCTTGCGATGCCAACACCATGTACACCTATACCGCAAGCGGCACTTACACAGTGAAGTTAGTGTATGAGATCAACGAATTCAAAGCGAAGTTCACAGTAGCCAATCTGCTTATATCCGATACACCTCCTGCCACACCAGTAATAACCCAAACAGGCAATATGCTTGAAGTGTCCAACTGGGATGGCACCTCCACACTGCAGTGGTATGTGAATGGAGCCACGATATTGGGTGGAACGAGCAATACTGTGTTGATAGAAGAGAGTGGCTCATACACCGTAACGGCCAACAATGGCTGCCCGGTTACCTCTGCTGCTTATAGCGCAGTAGGTTTACATGAGCTGGCTGATGAGAATGGATTCATCATCTATCCCAACCCTACTGATGGAACAGCCAATGTGAAATTGCCCAAAAGCGCGCACACCTTGCAATTGTTCAATATGAATGGCCAATTGATTTCAGCGCAGCAAGTGATGAATCAGAATACAATCCAGCTAAGCGCAGCTTCAGGAGTTTACTCAGTGCGTATAAGCGATGAGGCAGGCAGCACCATGAGCAATCTCATCTGGATGGTGAAATAGCAATACTTTGGATAATGGAATTTAAAAAGGTGGCTTCGGCCACCTTTTTTCATTCAGTAATAAAAAGATTCACATTGTAAATAGGTTACAAATGGTGGCATGTGCTTTGGCTTCGCAAATCAAAAACACAAACAGATGAACACCACCTACACCCTTGCCGAAGCCAAACGCTATGTGGACAGCTTCGCTCGCCCCATGGGCTACAACCAATATGCCTGGGAAGTGACCAAAAGAGTAGCCATGGAAGCATGGAGCAGTTACCTCAGCCATCAGCCCTTTCGCAGAAATGTGAATTACATGTGCGATGAGTTTTACAAAATGATACAGCATCCGGTGAGCGGAACATTCATCATCCCAAGCGGTTCCTTCAGGATGTTGCAGGCAGCATAGTAAAGAGTCTTCGTTGCACTGCGCCTTAGCATACTACCTCATTGCATCCATCTTCGAGGCAAAAGTGAAGCCGATGGTGCGAGCGCGCAGCTTGGCATCTTCAGCTTTAGGTCCGCTGAAATGTTCATCCACATTGTGGCAAAAAATTTCGACCCACCGAGTGAAGTGTTCTTTTTTCAAAGGCATGTGCGCATGTTTGTCGAACACGTTGGTGGTGTAGCCCGGCTCGTCTAACAGCACAAAACTCCAGAAGTGTATCATGCGCGGCTTGTGCGATTCAAAATCCAAATCTTGAAAGAAGACAGCGAGCAGCGGATCGGCAAAAACTTTGGCGTAGAATGTTTCCACCATCAGCGCAATGTCCTCTTTATCCGCGATGTCTTTCCTATTCATATTTTGTGATATTTCCACTTGCCATTCCAGAGGAAAGCCATGGACAACAGACCTATTACAACAAAATATATATAGTCGGCTGTCCACACCAAGTGTATTGGCCACTTCCATGTATATATCATGAGGTATGCAGCACCGATGTAAGCCAAGGTGGTAATGAGTTCAACAATGAAGCCTTTGGTAGCATTGCCGCTGCCTTCGAGCACAGCCAGCATCACACTTGTAAATGCGAACACAAGCATGGCCGGCAGTACTATCAGCATGCAGTCCACAGTTTGTTGTATCACCACTGCATCGGTGCTGAACTGCGCTGCAATCCACCTTGGGTATAGCCACAGGCCATGGCTGAGCAGTACAACACCTGTAAGGTCAATCAGCATCAGTTTCTTTATCACACTGCGCAATTCGCTTTGCCGGCCTTCGGCAATGAGACCGCTTATATATGTTTTAGTACAAATGCCTATGCCACCCACACTCACCCATACCAATGAATACATGTTGCGCACGATGAATGATGATTGCAGTGGCGCCTCACCCATGTCTTCCACAAATTCATAAAACACACTCCATATACCGAGTGCAAGCATCATCTGCAACGAAATGGGAAGACCAAGTTTGAATATGCTGCTTACATTTTTGAAATCAATACTGAACAGAGAAGCATTCAGCGCATATTCTTTTTGACTGCGGCTGAACCAGGTATATAGTATCATGAAAGCGAAAGCACAACCCTCGGCAACAACTGATGCGATGGCGCCACCAGCGAGGCCCATGGCAGGCAAGCCGAACTTCCCGAAGATGAGTGCATAGGCGAGCACCGTATTTACCAATGCAGTGATGAAGGTGCTGTACATCATCACCCTTGTGTTGGCAATACCACTCCAGAATGATTGGAGAATGAGGGTAAGTGTGTAGAAGAAAAAACCGAAGGCGCGGTAATGCAAAAATTCCTTCATCATCACACGCACCTCGTCAGAGCTGATTACCGCATCGAGCAATGGTGGTATGGCAACAAACAACAATACAAACTGAATGCAGGCTGTGAAGAGACCAATCCACAAAGCATTGCCCACCACAGCTCCAACATCAGCATATCTGCCTTCGCCTTTTCTGCGAGCCACAAGTATTTGCGAAGCATTGCTCAGACCTATGCCAACCATCACCAGCGTGATGTATATGAGGCCTACGAATGAGGCAGCACTCATGGCGTTGCCACTGAGCTTTGCACAGAAAAAATTATCGGTAAAGGCAATAAAGAATTGAATGAAATAACCCAGACTGATGGGCAATGAAACAGCCAGCATGGCCTTCAATGAGGTATCAAGCCGGTGGTTTATGTCTGCACCCTTGGTCAACGGGAATGAAATAGGAAGTGAATGATGGAACTAAAAAAATGTTGCCGTGCGCAACAATACAATGTGAGACAAGCCATGGCAGAAGTCATACACCCGATATACGATGCACATCGTTGTTGTTGCGCTCGATGTCGTTTTTCACATTCTGAATTTTTATGGCTACGGCAGCTAGGTCAGGGTATCCGTTATTCATAAGCCAAAGCATGGCCTCATCAATGTTGTCTCCCACAAGAGCCATTTTTTCAAGCAAATCGAAATGGTATTTGCGCAGCCACAGCCTTGCATTCACGTTGCCTTCTGCACCATTTATCAGTGCCATCAGGTGTGGAAAATTATTTTCAAGAAGCCATGTGCGCGCCTCTTGCTGGTTGTGCAAGGCATGCACGAACAAGCCAAGTTCAGGATAACCATTGGCAAGCAGCCATTCCTTTATCTCCTTGTTGCCGCTGATGGCCTCCCCCCAGGCTATTATTATTTTTTGTGGATATTCGAATTTCATTTTTTGCGAAGCAAGCAAATATGCAGTGTAGAAAATATTGCAGAGAACAAGGATGTGAATGGCTGAACCTAAATTCGCGCCCCTGTTTTTTTTAGAAAACCTCAAATAGTAATAAGATGAAAATTAAAATTGTTGTGGCCGCAGTGGCCACTGTGCTGCAAATAGCAGCTATGGCTCAAACCAATCCTACGGCCGATGAAGAGAAAAACATGAAAACACTGGCTGCCGCAGACTCAGGGTGGACAAAGAAAGGAACCGTTACCATAGGCGTAACCGGATCGTACTTCAATCAGTGGGCTGCGGGTGGCATCAACTCCATGGGCGTGAATGGACTGCTGAATTATGGTGTCAACTTTCGCAATGCTGAGCATGCATGGGACAATACTTTAATCATTGCATACGGCATGTTGAATCAGGGATTTGCAACGCGCGATGCATGGGTGAAGACAGACGATCGTTTCGATTTGACCTCGAAGTATGGCAGACCGATAAAGGAAAAATTGTTCTACGCTGTGCTTGGCAACTTCAACACACAGTTTGCACCGGGCTATGCACCGGGTGCGGATGGCAGGCCTGACAGGACTAAGATCATTTCCAACTTTGCGGCCCCTGCGCGCTTGTTGTTTTCTGTTGGTCTGGACAGCAAACCCAGAGAAGCCATATCACTTTTCTTTTCGCCCATTACTTATCGCGGAATTTATGTAGCTGACGAATTGCTGGCGGCTCGTGGAGCATTTGGTGTAGAGCCAGGCTATGTGGCTGAAGACACCTTGATAAATGGAGTAGTGGATGATGTGGTAATACGCAAAGGCGCCACTGCAAGGCACGAGGTAGGCGCTTATCTGCGATTGAATTATTCAAGAAAGTTTACGGAGAATTTCAACCTCACATCGAAGTTCGAACTGTTCAGCAACTATTTAGACACACCACAAAACATAGATCTGGCTTGGGAAACCATTGCTGCCTGGAAAATCAGCAAGTTCTTTTCCATTACCACCACTGTCAACTTTTTGTATGATGACAATACCAACCTTACCAAATTCAAAAATGTGACAACTGATAACGGAGATGGATCTTCCACCACGGTGAGTACACCTTATTTGTCCAAGGGTATGCAGACAAGAATCATTTCCACCCTCGGATTGACATACAATTTCTGATAGAACAAACGGATTAAGAAAAAGGGCCGCTTCTGTAGTACAACAGAGGCGGCCTTTTTTATGCTGAAATGATTTGATACTTATTGAATAACTACGCCCATGTTGCAAAATTTCTTCACACGCACATCGCATCGTGTTTGAGCATCCATGGCTTGCAGTTCTTTTAATTGTTTGAGTATTTCCTGTTTCACTGTTTCATACATCGCATCCGGATTTTTATGGGCCCCTCCGAGTGGTTCAGGTATGATGCCATCTACAAGTCCATTGCCGTGCATATCTTCTGCTGTCAGTTTGAGTGCCTTGGATGCAGTCACTTTTTGGTCCCATGTTCTCCACAATATGGACGAGCAGGATTCCGGTGAAATGACAGAGTACCAAGTGTTTTCAAGCATCAGTACACGATCGCCTATGCCAATGCCGAGCGCTCCGCCACTTGCACCTTCACCTATGATGATGCAGATGACCGGTACGCGCAGCTTCATCATCTCATACAGGTTGCGCGCTATGGCTTCACCCTGGCCGCGCTCTTCGGCCTCAAGGCCGGGAAAGGCACCGGGCGTATCTATCAGGGTAACGATTGGTTTTCCGAATTTTTCGGCCAGTTTCATCAGCCGCAGGGCTTTGCGGTAGCCTTCGGGATTGGCCATGCCGAAGTTGCGGAATTGACGCAGCTTGGTGGTATTTCCTTTTTGCTGGCCTATGAACATGATGCTCTGACCATCTACAATGCCGAATCCACCTATCATGGCCTTGTCATCTTTCACGGTGCGGTCGCCATGCAGTTCTATCCATGTGTTGGAAGTGAGGTAGTCGATGTATTGCTGTGTGTAGGGCCTGTCAGGGTGGCGGCTCACCTGCACACGTTGCCATGCATCTAAGTTGTTGTATAGTTCTTCTGTTTTTTTCTCGGCAGCATCTGCCAGGTCGGCAATGGTCTTGGACATGTTCACGCCCGTTTTCTTTTCACTCTCTTTCAGTTTTTCTATTTGCTCGTGCAATTCTTTTACGGGCGCTTCAAATTCGAGGTAGTTCATCCTGTTATTGAATTTATTTATTTAAAGTCTGCTAAGAAAAGCAAAGTTGCCCATCAGCATGATTTGGTGATAAGCGATTTGGGAAATCACAATTGCGATGCACAAGCTCAACTGAGTTTGGCGCCAATCAGATGGATAAACTCTTTGCGAGTTTTATCGCTGCTCAAAAATTCGCCACTGAAAGCGCTGGTGGTAGTGACACTGTTCTGCTTGCTCACTCCGCGCATTTGCATACACAGGTGTTGTGCTTCTATTACCACAGCCACACCGGCAGGGTGCAGCGTATTTTGTATGCTGTCTCTTATTTCAAGTGTTAATCTTTCCTGTACTTGCAGTCTGCGGGCGAACACATCTACAATGCGTGGAATTTTACTAAGGCCCACAATTTTTCCCTTTGGCAAATAGGCCACATGCACTTTTCCAAAAAATGGAAGCATATGGTGTTCACAAAGGCTGTATAGTTCTATGTTCTTTACTATCACCATTTCGCTATAGTCCTCATCGAACATGGCACTTTCAAGTATGGCAGTGGCATCTTGCTGATAGCCCTGGGTGAGATATTCGTAAGCTTTTGCTACGCGCTCCGGAGTTTTTTGCAAGCCTTGTCGTGTCGGGTCTTCGCCTATCTGCTTCAGTATGGAGTGCACGTGTTCTGCTATTTCCTGTTGCTGGGCAGTGAGGGGTTGTTCTTCTTTTTTCATAGTATTATTCTAAGGGCAACAATCACTAGGGGCTGCATCGGACACACATGAGGGCGGATAAGAAAAAGGAATTATTCACCACCGAAGTATTCCACAATATTGTTCTCTGTTTCGTAGAGCTTTACACTGTGCATCTGGCACCCCATGGCATTCACGGTGTGCTCCAATTGCTCCCATATGGCTATGGCCACATTTTCGCATGAGGTCATTTTGCCTTGCATAAAATCCACATCGAGATTTAGGTTGCGGTGATCCATTTTAGAAAGCACATGCTCTTCAATCACATCGCTGAGGGATTTCAGGTCTATGCAATAGCCTGTGTCAGGCTGTGGTTCGCCTTTCACGGTCACAAACAATTCGTAGTTGTGACCATGCCAGTTGGGGTTGGCACACTTTCCAAAGCGTTCCAGGTTGGTGGCTTCGTCCCAAGCCGGATTCCAGAGTTTGTGTGCAGCGTTGAAGCGCTCTCTGCGTGTTACATAAACGATTTTTGACATATTTCAAAATAAACAAAATGCTGGCGAAGATAGATAGCCTCAGTGCTTGACATAAAGTCCCTGCATCATTTGAACTTGCTTCTAACTTCGCCACAATATTCTTTTCAAATGATTTGTATCACAGGCGCATCAGGCTTTATAGCGAGTTGTCTTATCACACGGCTCAATCAGGACCAGTTCTTCGATTTGGTTTTGGTGGATGATTTTGCAGGAAGCACTGACAACAAAAACCACGAACCAACGGGACGAAATTTCGAAGGCAAGCGTTATCTGCATAAAGTGGATAGAAAAGAATTTCCGAATTGGCTGCGAATGAATGAGAGCCAAGTGCAATTCGTTTTTCATATCGGAGCACGCACTGATACAACTGAATTCAACAAACAAATATTTGATGAATTGAATCTGAATTACACTAAAGAACTTTGGAACATCTGCATGGAAGTGGCCCTGCCATTTGTGTATGCATCATCTGCTGCTACTTATGGTGATGGTGAACTGGGTTATAAAGATGATCACAGTATCATTCCTCAGCTCAAGCCTCTCAATCCTTATGGTGAGTCGAAAAACGATTTTGATATCTGGGCATTGCAACAAACCAAAGCGCCTTTCTTCTGGGCGGGTCTGAAATTTTTCAATGTATATGGGCCTAATGAATACCACAAAGGCCGAATGGCTTCGGTGATACATCACGCCTACAATCAGATAAGTGAAACCAAGGTGATGAAACTCTTTCGCTCGCACAATGCCAACTACACTGATGGAGGCCAAATGCGCGACTTCATCTATGTGAAAGATGTGGTGGAGGTGTGCATGTTTTTGATGCATCATAGAAAAGACTCAGGCATCTACAATCTTGGAAGTGGCAGGGCACGCACCTTTCTCGATTTGACTAATGCAACGTTCAAAGCTATGGGTGTGCAACCTGACATCACATTTGTAGATACACCCATCGACATTAGAGATAAGTATCAACACTTCACTGAGGCGGATATGAGTAAGCTGAAAAGCATTGGCTACGATGAGCCATTCCACACGTTGGAGGAAGGTGTTCATGATTACGTAGCCAACTATTTGTTGAAAGGAAAGAAAATCTATTGATGCACGATACCCAAAAGCTATTTGATGGTTTGAAAGTCCTTGACCTCAGCACCGTGCTGGCAGGCCCATCAGTGGCCACATTCTTTGCTGAGCTTGGAGCTGATGTTTTGAAAATAGAAAACCCAAAAACAGGCGGAGATGTAACACGCTCGTGGAAACTTTCAAACGAACTGCCTGACCAAAAAATTTCTGCCTACTTCGCAAGCATCAACTATGGCAAGCGCTACAGATGGCTCGACATAAGTCAACAGCGCGAGGTAT
>JBJXFP010000181.1:0-6466 GCA_046155615.1 Flavobacteriales bacterium
ACACAAAAGAATAAGTTGAGAGTGAGAATTATTTTTTTCATACGTTTTGGATTTGGATGTTGCGACTGTGCATGTTGCAATTGGTTTAATGCTCGGCACAAACATGCGATTATTGCAGCATGTTGCGCATAGCCATGCAAAAGATAATTCCACACTTACCCATAGGGTTGATCATGTTGGTGGCTGCAGTACTCCGGCTTTGGAATGTGTTCAATATTCCATTTACTCACGATGAGTACAGCAGTATGCTTAGGGCTGATCATGATAGCGTGGGTGCCATGATTCAACATGGAATTATCACTGATACTCATCCGCCACTTTCTCAATTCATTTATTACGTGCTCATGCACACAGGCGGCAAACATGAGCTTTGGATAAAGTGGCCTTATCTGTTGATGGGCATTGCCAGTGTATGGCTGTTGTATAGAATAGGTGTGCGGTGGTTCAATGCTACTTCAGGCTTGTTGGCGGCTTCTTTTTTTGCTGTATTGCAGGAGTGTGTTATGCATTCGCAAATAGCACGGCCCTATGCGCTGGGTTGCTTTTTGATTTTGTGCGCTGCCCATTTGCTTACTTCGTCTCTATACTCATCAAAGCCTTTTCGCTGGTGGCAAATAATTACTACAGGTATCGTATTGGCTTTGTGTGCACTGTCACATCACTTCTGCATGTTGGCGGCTTTTCTGCTCTTCACTGGATTTTGTGTAATAGTTGGTAAAGCAAAGTGGAAGCATGCTATGTGGATAGCGGTTGTCGCATTGTTGTGTTATGCTCCCAATCTTTTTATTCTCAAATACCAGCTTGCGCAAGGAGGCATTGGAACAGTAGTGAGCAAACCGGATGCTGGTTTTTTGTTGAACTACTTCCATTACTTGTTTCATTTTTCATGGTGGATGCTGGCAATGGTGGCTCTGCTTTTAGTTGTTTCGGTGTTCAGGTGGAATGGTTTGCACAAATGGAAATGGCAACTCTTCGCAGGTTCCATTTTTTTGTTGAGTTATGTGGCAGGTCATTTCTACTCGAGCTACGTAGCTCCGGTGATGCACTTCCGTGTGCTCTATTTCGCATTACCTTTTTTCCTGCTATTTCTTTTTTCATTCATAAAGTTGGTATCGGGCAAGTGGCAGCTCATTCTTATTTCTTGTGTTCTTTCTGTGGGCGCGTGTTCACTTGTTGCAGAAAGATTTCATTATAGAATTTTCTACACCTCGGGCTACGAAGGCGTTTGGGAAAGCACAGCAGAAGCAGCATCATTAGCAAAAAAATCGCGAAGTATGTTGGCTTACACACCATACATGTTTGCTTATCAAAACAAATCGCATGGCCTCGATCTCATCAACACCAATCCTGATAGCAGTTGGACTATGAATGACTACGTACATTTTTTTGATACCTGTGGCGCATCTCAATTTTCCATGGGCTTCACTATGCAGTATTACAAGCCGCCAGTGGAGGTGCTTGGCATGTTGGCCGAGAAGTATGGACATATTGCCGTGCATCACAACTATTTCAATAGTTGGTATTACTGTTTTGATTTTTTGGGTTCACATCTGCCGAATCATTTGCGCTTGTCTGAGGACGATTGCAGGTATTTGCGATCTGCAAAGTTGACCAATGCCAATAGCGCTGATGCATTGCACCTCGGACCGCATGATGAGTATGGCTATGAATGCAGCTTCGACTTGCCTCATGCCAATGTGAATTATTGTGATTGGGTAGTAGCAACAGCCTTGGTACAGGCTGATAGTCTTTGCAATGCACTACTGGTGTTGGAGGTATTTCAAAACGGTAAAAGCATGCACTGGCAGGCAGGTGAAATGAAAAATTTCAGAATGGATAACCAAACAATCACGCGTATCTATACAGGGCTTTACAGCCCTGATGTTCTGAAAAAAGATGAGCCATACACAATCAAGGCATACTTATGGAATAAGAACGACAGTATGGAAGTAGCAGATCTGCATTTTGACATCATACCCGGCAACCCAATGATGTATTCGCTGCAGGCACCTGTGCATGCAGCCGACCTTGCAAAACTTCCCTAACGCTGAGCAGCCCTATACGCACCTAATTTCACCCCACAGCTTTTTTCTCCAAAAAAAAAGTACCACTATGTTAAAGCAGACACTACAACAAAAACTCCAGGTAAAACTCTCGCCCCAGCAGATACAACTGATGAAGATGCTCCAGATACCAACTATGGAACTGGACCAGCGCATAAAGGATGAGATGGAGACCAACCCCGCACTTGAAGAAGGACAGGACGAAGAAGAAAAAGAAAAAGAAGAAGAAGACATGACCCCTGAAGAGGTGGAGGCAGAGAACGAAGAGAAAAATGAAAATGACGACATCGATCTAAGTGATTATCTCGATGATGATGAAATACCTGACTACAAACTGTATGCAAACAACCGCAGTGCCGATGATGAAGACCGCCAATCGCCCATAGGCGCGGGGCGCACCTTTCAGGATGTGCTTTTCGATCAGCTAAGCATGACTGAGCTGGAAGAAAATGAAATGCTGCTGGCTGAGTATATGATCGGCAACTTAGATGAAAATGGCTACCTACGCAGGGAACTTGCGGCCATAGCCAACGACCTTGCATTCAGCATGAACATAAGTACAGATGAAAAAGAACTGGCCGAAGTGCTGAAGGTGATACAACAACTCGACCCGCCCGGTGTGGGTGCACGCGACCTGAGAGAGTGTCTGCTGATTCAAATAAGGCGTGATGAAAACAAAGATGTGGACACCAAAATGGCTGAGATCATCATCACCAAATACTTTGATGAATTTACCCGCAAGCATTACGAAAAAATAGCGAAGCGCTTAGAACTGGAAGATGATGAACTGAAGCCGGCTATTGATTACATACTGCACCTGAATCCAAAGCCGGGCAACAGCATGGCCGAGGTGGTGCGCACTGTGCAGCACATCGTGCCCGACTTCATTGTAACTGTAGAAAATGACGAACTGAAACTGACGCTGAACAGCCGCAATGCACCTGAATTGAAAATAAGCCGCGAGTACAAAGACATGATGCAGCACTATGCGGCACAAAAGACCAAAGACGCCAAGGAGAAAGAAGCCATGATGTTTGTGAAGCAAAAGATAGACGGAGCAAAGTGGTTCATAGATGCAATCAAGCAGCGCAACGATACCCTCCTCTACTGCATGCAGGCTATCGTGAATTACCAGAAAGAATTTTTCATCAGCGGTGATGAAACCAAGCTGAAGCCGATGATATTGAAAGACATTGCAGATATAGTGATGATGGATATAAGCACCATAAGCCGCGTAGCCAACAGCAAGTATGTGCAGACTCCACACACCACTTATTTACTCAAGTACTTCTTCAGCGAGAGCCTCAGTACAGATGAGGGCGAAGAAGTATCATCACGCGAGGTGAAGCAGATACTGCGCGATGCAATTTCGGCTGAAGAAAAACGCAAGCCACTGACCGATCAGAAACTGATGAAACTATTGAATGCAAAAGGCTACAACATAGCCAGACGAACAGTAGCCAAATACCGCGAAATGCTGAACATACCGGTAGCGCGGCTTCGCAAAGAGTTGTAACACCTCCCTGATAATTATGTATCGCCTGGCGCAATTTCTTTCCATCCTCTTTCATCCATTGTGGATGCCACTTGTTATCTACTTCGTGGTGCAGATGGCCGAACCGTATTACATAGGCAGCGCTGCCGGAAGCAATTTTGTGTTGCTCCTGCTTGGCATCAACATAGTGGCACCGGCAGTAAGTATGCTCATCATGATAAAGTATGGAATGCTGAGCAGCATAGAACTGCGCGAAAGGAAGGAGCGCTTTGGACCATACATGCTTGTTATCTTCTACTATGTATTGTCATATGTAATGCTGCGCTGGAAAGGAGTGCACCTGCCACGCACGGTGTACAGCTTCTTTATATCGGTGGTCATTTCGCTCATCGTAAGCATGGTCATCAATACATTCTGGAAAATATCAGTGCACATGCTTGCACAAGGCGGAGTATTCGGAACGCTGCTTGGTGTAAATGTGATAGACCCCAATATGGACATCATCTTCCCCACACTGTCACTGCTGATGGCCGGTGCTACAGCCTACAGCAGGCTGTATGTAGATGCCCACACACCGGGCCAGGTCTATGCTGGATTTTCCCTTGGAGCAGTCGTCAATTTTTTTATTATTAGTGAGAAGTTTATGGTGTAGCGAAGCTGAATGGTTTTTACCTGCCAGTTAATCACAACCAGTTGAAACCCTTCTTCAAAAAACCAAGCGTAGCAGCTTCGTCACTATCCGCAGCTACCTTATGGTTGTATAGCCATGATGCTTGTTCGGGCAAGCTCATTAATATACTCTCTGTTCTTCCGCCTGTTTCCAAACCGAAGCGTGTGCCGCGGTCATACACTAAGTTGAATTCCACATAGCGGCCTCTGCGCAGCAGTTGCCATTGCTTTTGTTTTTCACCATAGTGCAAGTTTCTATTTACATCTACAATGGGTGTATATGCCGCAAGAAAAGAGCGCCCAACATCACACACAAACTGAAAGGTATTTTCGAATGGAACGGTAGTGTTGTGTCGCAGGTAGTCGAAAAAAATGCCGCCAATGCCTCTTGTTTCGTTGCGGTGCTTTATGAAGAAGTAGTCATCAGCCTGCTGCTTGAATTGTGCATAGCTACCCTCAAGGTACATGTCGCAAACTTGCTTAAGCGTGCGGTGAAATTGTGTGGCCTGTTCTTTATCCACATACACCGGAGTCAAGTCTATGCCTCCGCCAAACCACGCATCGCCTGCATCCGTTTCGAAATAGCGTATGTTCATGTGTATGATAGGTACCATAGGGCTTTGCGGATGCATTACTATACTCACACCTGTGGCAAAAAATGTGGTCGCGTCACTACTCACTTTCTCCTTCATGAATGATGGCATGGTGCCTTGTACAGCAGAAAAATTTACACCACCCTTTTCGAATACATTGCCATGCGTGATGAGGCGTGAGCTGCCACCACCACCTGTTGCATGTTGCCAATCATCATTTACGAAAGTGGCAGCACCATCACATGCTTCGAGACCCTCGCATATTTCCTTTTGAATGTTTTGAAACTCCGTTGCAATTGCTTCTTTGCTCAGCATAGTGCTCATTTGATTTTGAATGATGCAAGAGTAAAGTCAGTTGTAATTGTACATGTATGAACATTGTCATAAAGCACGCTGAAGTAGCGAGAATCAGAAAAAGCGAATGGCCACCTTCCAGCCCAGCCACATGCGCATATTGGTGTTGCCTGAGTCTTCGTGGTAAAAAAACTGCGGCAAAGTGCTGTCGAAATAATTGGTGTAGATGTATTGATTTTCACTTATCAGACAGTGAACAAGAGCACCACTGCTCACAGCAAATTTCTTGCTGATGCGAAAGTCAAGTCCAAGATAAAGTTGATTGTC
Source organism: Flavobacteriales bacterium (assembly GCA_046155615.1). Classification (GTDB taxonomy): domain Bacteria; phylum Bacteroidota; class Bacteroidia; order Flavobacteriales_D; family Sanyastnellaceae; genus JANNVZ01. The sequence goes on from JBJXFP010000181.1 coordinate 5,442, forward strand.
GAGATGGATGTAATGGAATGGTTTCACAAGTTTTGAAACATAGAACTCATCATCGATGATATGATAGACATCGAGAATGCTGTAGTTACATGTTGCTTCAATATTTGCATAAAGCCAACTCATTATTCGGGGTGATGTGCCAAGGCCATATCCTAAAGAATAAACATCTTTATAGTTGCTCTTTCCAAGTTTGACACCTGCCTGTGTAATGGTATAGAGTGCCCTCATTCCACTTCTCCATGCTGCATTCACGCGGTATATATCATTCGATGAAAACTCCAGGGTGTGGTAGCCCTTCTTTACAAAATTGAAAAGGCCGATGGGTACTCCCTGCATAGAATCACAAACATTGATGATTCCCAACTGCACACCACGCACATGCATAGCAGTGTTTATGAATCCTGCCATTTGCACACCGTACATATTGCCTTTGGAGAAATTGCCAAAGCCCGCAGCCAACACACCTTTCGTACTGCCGCGAACTACATTGATGAACCCAGCGCCATGCACGCCCACAGCATTACCCTTGGTTACATTCACAAATCCAGAGAATGCTGCGCCTGTGGCATTGCCTGCATTCACATTGGTGAAGCCAGCGAGTTGCAATCCATTCACATCGCCACGTACTACATTGGTAAATCCGGCAGCCTGCAAGCCTGAAACACTGCCACCAACCAGGTTGGCAAATCCAGCGAGTTGAATACCATCTACCTCTTCGCGTACAATGTTCAGGAATGCACCCAGCTCAACCTTGCGCACCGCACGGCAGTATCCGCCCAATAAGCTGAACGAATAATCATTGATGCAGTAAGGACTCATTTTTCTGTTGGTGCCTACGTAGGGCAAAAGTGAAAACTGAAATTTTCTGTAAATGGTGTCGCCTACATTGTGGTTGCGAATGCTATCAGCAAGCATCCACTGACGAAGGCTTCTCCACTGCTTTGCAGTATTGGTGCGTAGTGCATTCATACGTAAATCGTGAAGCGAATCGTTGAAGGCATTGCGCGTGCTGTCGTTCCAGTGTT
>JBJXFP010000189.1:0-22423 GCA_046155615.1 Flavobacteriales bacterium
ACCGGTGAGCAAGGTGGGAATGACAATGAGTACAGAGTCCATAGATGTCTGGTCGCAATTGTCACTAACGGTTACGTATTGCATGCCTGCGTCCTGGGCATCGAAGGTGGCGGTCTGATTGGTTGAACTACTGCCTGTCCATGTTATGTCAAAAGGAGCAGCACCTACAACTATTTCCAACTCCACGTCCACATCGCCATCGAGGCAGGTGAATGCTTCGTCTTCCAAGTTGAGTTGCACACCTGCCGGAGGCACCACATCAAATTCTTCCGAATCAGTCTGGCCGCAATAGTCAGTCACGGTCACTGAATAGCTACCCAATTCGCTGATGGGAATGGAAACCTGGGCACTGTCATTGTTCCAAAGAATTGTCATAGGCTGATAGCCACCATTTATCTGTGCTGTAGCCACCGGATTGTTGCACAATGGAATGTCTCCAATAGGTGAAATGCTCAGTATGTTCAAATCATTTATATCCACTTCAATGGTTGCAGATTGCGCATTATTTTCATAGTCCAAGTAGTCGAATGTGATAGAAATAGTCTCGGCACCTTCTGCAATAAAGTCTTCCAGAGCATCTATGATGATGGTGAGATCCTCGCCCGGTGTAAGAGTGACTACTGTAGGTGTGGTAATGGTATAGTCCACGCCATATACAGCCTCACCACCAAACTGCAGTGTTACATCCTGTTCATTAAAAATGCAAGGAGGAGTAATGGTAACACCGCCCACGGAGCAGCTTTCGAGCAGTACACCATCACCCACACCACCTATAGGCTCAATGTCAGGCTGAATGGCTACAAGGGTGGAAGCACCGAAGCTACCTTCGCCAAGCACCACGATAGAATCGAAGGCGGTGTCCACACCGTCTGCAATTGCAAGGCGTATATGGTAGGTTTCATCACAGATTACATTGATCGTTGCGGTAAGCACCACAGTGAAACCATCGAATGCAATGTCCACATTGGCTGGATTGTTATTGATGTAATAAGTTGAATTGAGCTGGTCATTGACCGAACTGATGGTAATGGGCAATTCGGGATTAGTGCCCGGCAGAATGGCAATGTTAGCTGAGCCATCAGGAAAGCCTCCCGGTGCGGAATATGGCCCTGAAATACCAGGTCCTGCCACGAAGAAACCAAACACATCATTGTATTGCGTGTTCACCCATTCCAGATATTCATCAGAACCAAAAGAATAAGTGAATGAGAGTATGTCTCCTGTGGGCACAAAGTCAAATTCGAGAATGGCCACGTCATTCACAACTGACACGGTGAAAGCCTGTCCTATAAGTGGCGGTACTGAATTGGCCACGGTGAGCAAGTCATCGTTGCCACTGATACCTGTAATAAAACCGCCAACGCCTGCTACCTCGGCATAGTTGGCATCGTTGGTAGAAAGTATGATGCCGCTGGGAATGGGAAAGGGATCGCCATCGCTGCCCTGGAGATATCCAAGCTGGAGTGCATCGCCTGTAAACTGTGCGTTGCTGAATTCCACACCTGCTCCTACAAGGTATGTAACTGCTTCGTCCGCGGTAATGGTCTCCACAGCAATCTGTGTATGTGCTATCAATACATTGCCGGTTGCAATAAGGAAAACTATAAACTTCTTCATCGTTTGGATTAAGGTTGATATGCGTAGTGATTGTAATCTATCGGTTAGGGATGTCTTTTCTGTGTTGCGAAATTGCTTCGAGTTCTGCGAACCATTCATGTCCGAATTTTCGCTTAAGTGGTTCATTCAAAAACCGATACACCGGCACTTTGAGCTCTGCACCACACTTGCATGCGGGCTTGCATACTTGCCAGCGGTGGTAGTTCACTGCGGTATAGTCAGGTAGTTTTTGCAACCGCACCGGATACAAATGGCATGAGATGGGTTTCTTCCAGTTTGTCTTGCCTTCGTTGTATGCTTTTTCCAATGCGCATTTGGCTATGCTTTGCTCATCAAAAAAAACGAAACTGCATTCCTTGTTGCCATCTACCAGGGTGGTGACCAGGTCGCCATCTTCATCCATTTTGTAAAGGCCTTGTTCTGCTATCGCTTTCAGTCCTTCAGCACGCATGTATGGTCTCACTTCTTCTATTACTTCTTCCAGGCTGTCTATCTCTTCCACCTCCAGGGGTGCGCCACTGCTGCCTTCCACACAACATGCGCCTTTACATGCCCGTAGGTCGCACACAAACTGCTCCTCCAGCAATTCTTCGCTCACCAATGTGTTTCCGACTATCAGCATTCTTTTTTTATGCTGAATAATTCAGTATTGTGTTTTCTATGATTTGTGTACACTCGTGCAGTTGCTCCTCAGTGATTACCAATGGAGGAGCAAAGCGAATGATGTTGCCATGGGTTGGTTTAGCCAGCAATCCATGCTCTGCCATCTTCAAGCAGATGTTCCAGGCTGTGTTGCTTTCATCTGTGTCGTTTATGACAATTGCGTTCAGCAAGCCTTTGCCACGCACAAGTGTTATCAAGTTGGTTCTGGCAATGAGTGCATTCATTTTCTCGCGGAAAATTTTGCCTAATCGCTCAGCATTTTCTGCAAGTTTTTCATCTACCAAAACCTGCAAGGCTTCAGTAGCTACTGCACATGCCAAAGGATTGCCGCCATAAGTAGAACCGTGTTCGCCCGGCTTGATGTTCAGCATCACTTCATCATTGGCCAACACAGCAGACACTGGCAATGTGCCACCACTGAGTGCCTTGCCAAGCACGAGTATATCGGCTTTCACCTCTTCATGATCGCAGGCCAGCATTTTGCCTGTGCGGGCCAAACCTGTCTGCACCTCATCTGCTATCATCAGCACGTTGTACTTGGTGCACAATGCGCGAACGCCTTTGATGTAGCCTTCATCCGGCACCACCACTCCGGCCTCGCCCTGTATAGGTTCAAACATGAATCCTGCGATGTTGGGCTCCGCCATGAAGGCAGCTTCAAGCGCCTGCAAATCATTGTATGGCACTACGATGTAACCCGGCACAAACGGCCCGAATCCACCAGTACTGCTTGGGTCCTGAGATGATGAAATGGCTGCAATGGTGCGGCCCCAAAAATTGCCTGCTACAAAAACCATTTTGGCCTCATTGGCCTGCACACCTTTCACATCATACGCCCAACGCCTTGCAAGTTTCAAGGCAGTTTCACCGCCTTCCACTCCGGTGTTGATAGGCAACACTTTGTCATAACCGAAAAAATCGGTGATGTACCTTTCATACACTCCTAACTGGCTATTGTAAAATGCTCTTGAAGTAAGAGTCAGTTTACCGGCCTGTTCCACCAATGCCTTGATGATGCGCGGATGACAATGCCCCTGATTGACTGCGCTGTATGCCGAAAGAAAATCATAGTATCGCTTGGCTTCAACATCCCAGACATAAACACCCTCGCCACGCTCAAGCACCACAGGTATTGGGTGATAGTTATGGGCACCATAGCGCTCCTCGAGACGCATTAGTTTTTCAGCTTTGGTAACTATGGGAGCGTTGGCAGTCATGAAAAGTATTCTTTATATGTGTAAATCAAAATTTCACAGTCGGGAAACCTGTTTTTTTGGGGTTGCGAAAATAATTGGCTTCGATAGGTGAGACACCATGCAAGGCTCGCGGTGTTCGCTACTATTTTTTCGGTTAAAAGTTTGGATCGCCATAAAACTTGCACACATTTGTCAGGTCAAAGTATCTAAACCTTACCAAGACGATTATTCGAGAATGGAAAAATCACGTTTTCCATTTCAACCATTCAAAAAAAGAATCTACATAATACTGGGTGTGGGGAATTGTTTTCGTGGCTCAGGAGTGTTTCATAAAAGAGGCGCCAGTTTGGGAGAGAGAGGCTGGCGCACGCCCTGCACCCTTTTTTTTATAGTGATGTCTCACGCAGCTCATTCGTCAAAGAGATGCAAATTGAATTGAAAAAAAGGAATCGCTATCAGTCTTCCTGTATTTTCAAATTGTAAATTTTTGAGATTGTGCACCCCTTCAGGGCAAATTGCCCAATTGGCCATCGGCCTTGCCTAAGTTTGCCGCCCAAATTTTTTTTACAATCAACACATTATGGCCGGAAACATCACCTTTACCATGATAAAGCCTGACGCCACTGCTGCGGGTCACACAGGCAAAATCATTGACAAAATCATTTCATCAGGATTCAAAATAAAAGCGATGAAATGGACACGCCTAAGCAAAGAAGAAGCGGGTCAGTTTTATGCAGTGCACCGTGAGCGCCCCTTCTATGGCGAACTGGTGGACTATATGAGCAGCGGCCCTATAGTGGCAGCTATTCTTGAAAAGGATAATGCGATTGAAGAATTTCGCAGTCTGATTGGAGCGACAGACCCACAAAAGGCGGCCGAAGGCACTATCCGCAGAATGTTTGCCACAAGCATTGCAGCGAATGCAGTGCATGGCAGCGATAGCGATGAGAATGCCCTCATTGAGGGTGCGTTTTATTTCAGCACTCGCGAACACGCTTCATAAGCATCAGAGTATTCACAATTACCGAAAGCCCTTGTCAGCATAACTGATGAGGGCTTTTTTGCGGGCCATGTGCCGCAGGCAGATGGCAATAAGCAAAACAGTTCAGACTTCTGTCATCCGCCACCAGTCACCAGCCCTTTTCAACTACGTTTGGCCCAACTCACACAATAGAAATAGATGAAAGAACTCTTAGAACGCTACGAAAACAAGAAAGCAGAAATCGTATTTGAATGGAAAGACCCCTACAGCGAGGCTGAAGGTTGGGTGGTAATCAACTCGCTGCGTGGCGGAGCAGCAGGTGGTGGCACACGCATGCGGGCTGGCTTAGACAAGCGCGAAGTTGAGTCGCTGGCCAAAACCATGGAGATAAAGTTTACGGTGAGTGGTCCGCAGATAGGTGGTGCAAAAAGCGGAATCAACTTCGACCCGCGAGACAAGCGCAAGCAGGAAGTATTAGAAAGATGGTATGCCGCTGTGGCACCTCTGCTGAAGCACTACTACGGTACCGGTGGCGATCTCAATGTGGATGAAATACACGAGGTAATTCCGATAACTGAAGAGTGCGGCATCTGGCATCCGCAGGAAGGAGTATTCAACGGGCACTTTGCACCAACTGAAGCTCAAAAAGTAAAACGTATTGGCAATCTGCGCCTAGGTGTGGTGAAGGTGCTGGAGGATGAGAAATATTCTCCATCAACCTTGCGCAAATACAAAGTGGCTGATATGATTACCGGCTATGGTGTGGCCGAGTCGGTGAAGCATTATTACAAATTGTGGGGCGGCAGTATGGAAGGCAAACGCCTGATAGTGCAGGGCTGGGGCAATGTGGGTGCTGCCGCAGCATTCTATTGCGCACAGCAAGGAGCTTCGGTTGTCGGCATTATTGATCGCGCAGGTGGCATTGTCAACGAAAATGGAATTGCATTCGAAGAAATAAGGAATCTCTTTTTGTCGCGCGAGGGCAACGCACTGAAGGCTGCCAATCATTTGACCTTTGATGAAGTGAACGAAAAAATATGGGATGTGAATGCAGATGTTTTTCTACCGTGTGCCGCTTCGCGTTTGGTTACTGAAGATCAAATGAAACGCCTGATCAATGCCGGACTGAAAGTGATCAGTTGCGGTGCGAATGTCCCGTTTGCTGACCCGCAGATTTTTTATGGACCCATAGCAGAGAAAGCAGACCAACACCTTAGCCTCATACCAGACTTCATAGCAAACTGTGGGATGGCCCGTGTATTCGCCTACCTGATGAGCGATGGCGATGTGGATATGACAGACCAGGGCATTTTCAACGATACCAGCAAAACCATTTTTGATGCATTGGAAAATGTGCATGGTCGCAACAAGAACAAAACGGGTATTACACGCACAGCATTTGAGATAGCGCTGAAGAAATTGGTGTAGCTATTTTTGAAATTATTAAATGGTACTGTTATGAGCACATCGGAAATAAGAAAGCGGGTAATACAAAAAGTTGAAATGACTAAGAAGAAAGACAAACTTCTGATGATAGAGAAATACCTTGGACAAGATGAGGCTATGGATGCTGAATATTTTCTTTCACCAAAAATGATTGCAGAAATTGAAACAGCATTGAAGGATGTAAAAAAAGGAAATACCAGCGCACACCCCAACACTGAAGTGGACCTTGACATATGGCTCGACAAATTAGATGGACTGATAGCGCGGTCAACCAACGCAAGGAAATAATGACCTATTGGGCTTGGCACAACAAGTCAACTGTGTATAGCCGAAAACTGCGTAAGCAAATCACGCAACAACTTGATTTGCTCAGCCGAAGGCCAGACCGCGGAAAATCAACAGGTATTCAAAATGTCCATGCCAAGGTTTTCGGAAATTTCGCGATCTATTATTCATTTGATGAGAAATATTTGAATGTGCTTGTTATTTGGGATTGCAGAAGAAATCCTGATGACCTTCCAATTCTGCTATTACAATGACTACCGCAATCCTCATCACCTTCATCATCGGCTACATCTGCATAGTGGCAGAGCATCCACTGCGTGTTGACAAGGCAGCAACAGCTCTTGTGATGGGCGTGTTGTGCTGGACATTCTACACATTGGGACTTGCTGATGTGCATGATGCTGAACAGAGCCTATTACATCATATAGAAGAAATAGCTGGCATACTCCTGTTCCTGATGGGCGCTATGACGGTGGTGGAAGTGCTGGATGCGCACGAAGGATTTCGAGTAATTACTGATCGCATACACACAACCAAAAAAGTGCGCCTGATGTGGCTGCTTGGATTTTTTGCATTTTTCCTTTCGGCAGTATTGGACAACCTGACCACCACCATCGTGATGGTAAGCCTCTGCCGCAAGTTGGTAGATGACCAAAAGACACGTTGGTTCTATGCGGGCATCATTGTGATAGCAGCCAATGCAGGCGGTGCATGGAGTCCCATTGGCGATGTCACCACCACCATGCTTTGGATTGGTGGTCAGCTCACCACCATACCGCTGATCAAAGAATTGCTTTTGCCAAGCATCATCAATCTGGTGGTGCCGCTTGCTGTGCTCTCGTTCCTATTGAAGGGCAATGTTCAACGCCCCGCAAGTAACTCAGACCAACAAACAGAAGTAACCAGGCGCGAAAGACTTGTTGTGTTTTTGGTGGGCATTGGCGGTTTGCTTTTCGTTCCTGTTTTTAAGAGCATCACCCATTTGCCTCCTTTTATGGGCATGATGCTCTCACTTGGTATCATCTGGATAATAACTGAACTACTGCATGGAAGAAAGATGCATGAAGAGCGCTCACGCTTTTCAGCACTTAGTGCACTGAGGAAAATTGATATGCCTTCTGTGTTGTTCTTCCTTGGTATTCTTCTGGCAGTTGCTGCCTTGTCAGAGGCGGGTTATCTGCTTCAGCTTTCTGCTGTGCTGAAAGAGCAAATGGGAAATGTATATGCCATCAATATCTCCATTGGGTTTCTTTCTGCAGTGATAGACAATGTGCCGTTGGTTGCAGCCAGCATGGGCATGTATGAAATAGCTCCAGGTATTACAAACGATGCATGGTCTAACCTGTTTGTATCAGATGGAGTCTTCTGGCATTTTCTGGCTTACACCGCAGGCACCGGTGGCAGTATGCTCATCATAGGCAGTGCAGCAGGAGTGGCTGCCATGGGTATCGAGAAGATTCCCTTCATGTGGTATCTGAAAAAAATATCGTTGTGGGCTTTGGTTGGATACCTCGCAGGTGCAGCTATCTACATCGTTCTTCATTAGTCAATGCGAATTTCCTCAGGCCTCTCAATTGGTGATGTAGAGATACGGATCCTGAAAATTGGTTTCGTATTGAATAAGCGGCAAGCTTGCAGGGCCTTGCACTAAGCTACCATCATGTATGAGCCATTTCGAACTGCTGCACAGATCGGTTATCAGCACTCCATCATCATCAACAGCCACTGCACACTCATCGCTCACATTGTAAGTACTGTGCCTTTCCAATGCAGTAAACTCTTCGTTGCTGTTGCGATATACAATGATGCCCCTGCTGCCACCTGTAACATATACCCAGCCTGTTGGCACAGTAAGATCGAAGAAGTCAGGCTGATTGATGTTTATTGCAATATTTACTGGTACATAGGGCACCTGATCTTCACCACGATCTCTGCAACTCGTACCTACAAGCAAGGTGATGATGAAAAATGAAAAACAAATACGCATGTATGAAATGTGATGATGTATGGCGAAAGTATGCAAGGCATTTTTTTTCTCAGTTTGACTTTTGACCAACCATGAAGTGACCGAAAAAAAGATGGTCACTGTCAGCATCCCACTTTGTCTGTTGAATAAACCGATAAGCTGCATAAAGCAACCGTTGGTTCAATGCCATTATCAAACTGAAACAATCGCTTCACCTTCGGGTTCAAATTGTTGCTGAGCACATCAGCAAACTCCTTTACTTAAAACCTTTACTGATATGAGCAATGTAGCATCAGACAACCTGTTCAAGCTGGTGAAAAGCCTGAGCAAACCAGAGAAGCGTTACTTCAAAGTCTATTCGAACCGACACGTGATAGGAGAAAAAAACATTTATCTCACCTTGTTCGAAGCCATTGACAAGCAAGAAGAATTTGACGAAGTTCAACTGCTGAAAAAATTCAGGAATCAACCATTCGCCAAGCGCTTTTCAATAGCCAAGAACAGGCTTTACAATGCCATAGTGAAGAGTCTGGATCACTTCCACAGCACTAGCAGTGTGGATGCACAGCTATACCGCCAACTGCACATTGCCGAAATACTTTATACAAAAACACTTTACGACCAAAGTCTGAAACAACTAATAGGCGCACGCAAGGTGGCTGAGCAATATGAGCGCTATACAATTCTCGCAGATATAGCCCGCTGGGAAAAACGCATTTTGGAAAAAGACAACTATGAATCGCTAACCGGCTCAAAAACTTTGGAAAAAGCACTGCAACATGACCGCAGCGTACTGGAAGGGCTGCAAACATTCAATGAGCTGTGGCACATCAAGAGCAGCGTTTTCACAGTGCTATACAAACAAGGCAAAGTGCGCAGCGCTGATGAATTGAATGCATTGAAAAAAATAATAGACAACGCTGCGCAACAACTCAGTGGCAAACCTACAGGCGCAGAGAACAGTTATATGCTTAATCACATCCACAGCGCATATCATTTCGCAGCAGGCGACTATGCTGCCTGCCATGGATATCTGAACAACAACCTCAAGTTGATTGAAAGCAAACCACATCTTTTCAGTGATGAGCCAAACATCTATATAAGTGTGCTTACCAACGCAATATATGTGAACCGCAGACTCGGCAATGTGAAAGAGGCGCTGCGATTAGTGAATAAGCTGAAATCGCTACCCAAAAAACTTGCATTGCAACACAATGAAGACCTCGACATCAGATTGTTTGTACTTGCCAAAAGCACTGAACTTACACTCTACGCGCAGAGTGGCGAGTTTGAAAAAGGCATTGACCTGGTTCCGGAAATTGAAAGTGGTTTGAAGAAGTATGAAGACAGAATAGGAACCCTACGCAAAGCACATTTCTACTTCAATATAGCCGTGTTGTACTTCGGTACTGAACAATACCATGAGTCGCTCAGATGGCTGAACAAATTGCTGAACGATGTGGAAATTGATAAAACGCGTGATGTGCATTGCATGGCTCAGATACTAAACCTCGTAGTGCACATAGAGCTGGGCAACACTGACTTGCTGCCTTATGCCATGCGCAGCACACAGCGCTTTCTGTCAACACGCAAAAAATCATATCGTTTCGAAAACATCATGCTCGACTTTGTGAATGAAATATTGAAGAAGCGGCAATCGAAATGTGGTGAAGAACTGTATGAGCAATTAAGCAAAACGCTTAATGCCTTGCGCAGTGATGAATACGAACGAGTGGTATTCGAATACTTCGACTTTTTGGCCTGGGCACGCAGCAAGGCAAGCGGAAGTAAGTACAGAGAACTATTGGCAGCTTGAGCGCATTGTGCTCAGAACAATGCCTCACCTTCCATTGATGATGGAATTTCTATGTGCATCATTTTCAAAATAGTTGGTGCCACATCGGCAAGTATTCCATTGCTCACCTGCTTCACCTCAGCATCCAATATCCATACAGGTACAGGATTGGTAGTGTGCGTTGTATTGGGGCTTCCATCTTCATTTACTGCATAGTCAGCATTGCCATGGTCGGCTATGATGATAAAACTGTAGCCACACTCCTTACCACACTCCACCACTTGCTTCAGGCATTCATCTGTTGTTTCCACTGCTTGCACTATGGCCTGAAATACTCCTGTGTGGCCCACCATATCTGGGTTAGCAAAGTTGAGGCACATAAAATCGGCAGGATTTATTTTCATCTCTGCACAAATGGTATCTGCAATTCCATGTGCGCTCATCTCCGGTTGTTTATCGTAGGTAGCCACCTTGGGCGAGGCAATCATGAGCCTTCGCTCACCTGTAAATTCACGCTCGCGTCCACCACTGAAGAAAAAAGTAACGTGCGGATATTTTTCTGTTTCAGCTATTCTGATTTGTGTTTTGCCATTGGCTGAAAGCACTTCGCCAAGTGTATCTGCGAGGTTGTCCTTGTCAAATATCACTTCAACATTTTTGAAAGTGTCATCGTAGTTGGTCATGGTAACATAATGCAACGGTATAGTCTGCATGCCAAACTCTTCCATGTTTTGCTGTGTAAGCACTTGAGTAAGTTCTCTGCACCGGTCAGTTCTGAAATTGAAACACAGAAATACATCACCTGGTTCTACACAAGCCACCGGCTTCCCTGCATCATCCACTATCACTGCCGGTTCTATGAATTCATCAGTTATGTTTTGCGCATAGCTGTTTTCAAACACTTCATGCGAATGGCTGAAAGATTTGCCTTTACCATTCACCAACAGATCGTAAGTGCCCTTCACTCGGTCCCATCTTTTGTCCCGATCCATTGCGTAATAACGGCCGCACACAGAGGCAACGGTTGCCGATTTATTTGCTATGTATGTTTCCAGTTCAGCAAGAAAACCTGCTCCACTTTTCGGGTCAGTATCACGGCCATCAGTAAACGCGTGTATGTATGTATGCACACCTGCATCATGGGCAATATCACATAGCGCTTTGAGATGATTGATGTGCGAATGCACTCCGCCATTGCTCACAAGTCCGGCCAGATGCAGCCTGACACCTTGCGTTTTTGCCACATTCATTGCATGCATCAGCACGTCATTCTTGCTCAGTGTCTTTTCGCGAATGCTTTTGTTTACCAACACAAGATCCTGATACACCACGCGGCCTGCTCCGATGTTGGTGTGACCTACTTCGCTGTTGCCCATCTGGCCATCTGGCAGCCCTACATTTTCACCATCGGTGCGCAACTCAGCGTTCGGGTAATGATTGTAAAGCGAATCTGTGAACGGAGTGTTGGCTATGTAAATAGCATTGCTTTCATCCTTGCGACCGTGGCCCCATCCATCCAATATTATCAGGCAAACTTTCTTATTCATTTATGTCTTCGATTTTACTACTCAATGGCGCAGGGTAACTGTGAATACCGTACCCTGCGGCAAGTTATTGCTTATGGCAATGGTGCCCTTGTGCAGTTGCACCACATTTTGTGCTATGTACAGGCCAAGACCGGTGCCCTTGTGCATGCGTATGTTTTCGTCACCACTGCGGTAAAATTTTTTGAATACTTCTTTCTTCTCTCCATCGCTGATGCCAATGCCCTGATCGGCAATTGTCACCATGCAGCTATCACGATTGTTCGCAATGCTCGCCTGCACACTTGAGTCAGAGTTGGAATATTTCAAAGCGTTTTCAATCAGGTTGGTAAACATGGATTGGAGAAGTTCTCTGTCACCCCTCACCACAGCATGGGTGTCGCCATTCAATATGATGGTTCTCGCATTTGTATGCGTTGCTTTGCCAATAAGCGCATGCAACATGGCTATCAGATCCACTGATTCATTGAGCAAAGTTTTGTTGCCATAGTCGAATCGCGCAGCCAGCAATATGTTGTCAGAAAGGGTTTGCAGGCGCTCTGTTTCTTTCATCGCACTGTTTACGCATTGCTGCATTTGCGCTTCGTCTAACCTTCTTGCCCTCATGGTGTCCAACACCAGCTTAATAGCCGCAACCGGGGTTTTCAACTCATGTGTTACTGAGAGAAGAAAAGTTTTTTCCATGCGTGCAAGCCGTAGTTCACGAATAACTGTGCGCTGCAAATACCAGAAGCCAAGCAATACGATTATCAGAAAAACTCCACCCTCACCTGCTACCATCCACATTTTTTTTTTCAGTAAGATTTCCATTTCGGAATTGGATATCTGAACCAAAGAATGTGCAAGCTGAGAGTGAAGGGCATAGAGGCTGTAACCCCACCACATCACCTGCACTGCTATGTATGCCACAAGCACATAGAGCAATACAAGTGTTCTTCTTTCTTTTCTCTGATTGGATGGCATATCGGCAACACTGTATAAATGACAAAGCCTTTCCGCAAAAAACGGAAAGGCTTTGTCAATTGTTGGAAAGGATTATTTCTTTTCTTCTTTCACAGCTGGTTTCTTCTCAGTCGGTTTAGTCTCTAAACTCGGCTTGGAACCGGCATCAGGCTTTTCGGGTTTAGCAGGTTTAGTGCCTCCTTCAGCAGGTGGGCGCTTGCTCAGTCTCTTTTCAAATACCAGGTGACTGTCCGCTTTACCTTCCTTGTCATAGGTAACATAGGTGCTCACATACTTGAAACCAATGCTGGCTAAGTAATTCATAGCATCGGGCATGGAGCTGAACGACATGGTGCGCAATTCGCTCAGTTGTTTCACCAACTCCTTGTCAGTGAGAGATGATACGATGTCGCGGCCTATGTCAGCTTTGATTACAGAACCCACAGGGCCTTGCGATACTATCAGCTCCATGAAAATGGTTTCAGGATTGGTGATGGCAGGTTTGTCGTTGGTCTTGGTAGCGCTTGTAGTTGGTACAGGCTCTTTTTTGTCTTGGGCCATGGCGAAGAGCGGCAGTGCAGCTATGGCGAATACGATCATTCTTTTCATTGTTTGTTTACTTTTTTGTTGTTTGATTTATGGATAAAAAAATTTGCGGAGCGCGCAAAAGTAAATAACCGTGCCAAGTGATGAACTTGGTTGGAATTGACAACACAATGCTGGGGCATCCATAGCCAGCGCCATCCACTCTTGAGGACTCGCATATTGTGGCCACTATGTTGTAGCCCTCATTCCATTATCTTGTAACTATAATTTGCTCCGTTTGCTACACCCCCCTCTCTAACCAAACTCACTACTCCAGCCGCACCTTGCTGCACTGCACCTGCTTTCCTTTTTCAAAGGCATGCACCAGATACATGCCTTTGGCTAAATGGCCACAGATTATGTTCACTTGTTTGTCCTTCGCAGTTGTTCTTTCTATTTGTTTGCCTTGCATGTCTGTCACGATGATTTCGCCAGCAAAAGATTGTTTGAATACAATTTGTATTTCAGATGTGGCAGGATTGGGAAACACAGTGAACCACTGTTCCTTATCAGCATTTTCAGCAATACCATCTGGCACACCCCACTGCACACTGTCGGGGTGCAGATAGTATCTAATGAGGCCCGGAACATTAAGACCTGCGCATTGTTCAAATCCGCCACTGATATACAACTCGCCCTTGTAGGTGCGGAGCTCCACCGGGCCGCCACCCGCAAACACAGCACCCGGCACAGGCTGCCAATGGTAACCATCGAAATAGGCCAAATCCAGTTCGTCCAATATGTCGTGGCCTGCTGCGTATAACTGACCGCGATACCATTCCAGTGCAAACACTTCACCAGTCAGATTGTCACCAACCGTTTCCCATGCTGTACCATCCCATGCTGCTACTCCTTTAGCTATTATAGCATTGCCTTGGGTAGCGGTAAAGCCTCCGCATACAATCAATTTGTTATTAAGTGAATCTATTACCGCATCATGTGTTCGTTCATTCAGCCCATCCATAGGCTCACCCCAGACGGTGCCATCCCACCAGGCTATGTGTTTTATGTTCAATATTTGATCAGGGTCATTAAAGTCGTTGGTCAGCAGTATGCTTTCAATCAGGCCCAGCACCCACAGCTTGTTGTCCCAGATGATCATTTCTTCAACTTCACTACCACCCCATGCACCGCCTATGGGCAGCCATTCGCTGCCAGTCCAACTGGCAAGGTTGCTCCAATATATTTCTTCATTGCAGTCTACATGGCTAAGATCGCCACCCACAATGAGGCGGCCATTGAATACTTCCATGTCGTTGACATTATCGGTATTAGTGCAAATACCATTGCCAACCGGATGAAAGTTGTTGCCATCATAGCGGGTTATTTTGCTGAGGCTGTCATTGTCTAAGTATTGCCAGAAATTGCCCCCGAAGTAGCGATTGCTTTGAAACTCTGCGGAACATCTGAATCCCCCCCAATGATTAGTCGAAAATTGATATGTAATTTGTGTAGAATCCCACAAAGCCAATGGGAAAAACTGAACATCTTCTCCTTGAATAAATCCGCCAAACAATTTTAAGGTGTCATCTTCAACTTGCATTCCATTAACAGAGCCGGGTGGCTGATTGGGTTCAAAGCCATTCACAACAGACCATTGCTGGCATAGCCCCCAAGCGGGGACTATGCTCAGCAACAGCATAAAAGTTCTTTTTTTAATCATTTTATTTGAATGTTTCCTGTCCATACTTGCTGCTGGTCTACTGTGGATATACGATAGCCATAGTTGCCTTCTATCAAATCCTGCACTTCTATAAGTAGGTCTTCGTTGCTTGTGGTATATGCCTTTTGCATCACAACACGCCCTGTATTGTCAGTCAGTTGCAACTGAACAATAACGCCCAGCCCTAATGGCAATGCAACTCGGAAATAGTCTGAGGCCGGGTTGGGGTAGATGGCCAATGCATCTTGGATAGCTTCGGACTTCGCTACTGTTGTTGCTCGTGGCCCGTTCATATCCACATGTGGTATCACCATACAAAATTCTACGCCTATTCCCTCCAGCATGCCTTGCGCCTGGCCACATGTTTCGTTGCTGCTGGTTTCATCCAATACTTCCTTTATTTCTTGTTGTGTAGGAATGGTTCCATTTTCAAAATGGTCTATCTGTTTTACTTTTAATTGTTTCCATTGGATGGCTTGCGGTGCAGTGATGGTATGCAGCACATCCTTAGCATCATTGTAGTCGCCACCACTTGTGTGTATGTTGGCTATGATTTGTTTGGGGTGTATGCCTTGTTGAGATTGTAGCAATGCTACAGCAGCCGCTTTATTCCCGCCTGTCATCAGGTCATTTACTTCATCCATCACCACATGCTGGTATATCTTTTCATACTCGGTAATGCGTCTGCGAATTTTCGAAGTTGTTTCTATATAAGGATTGCTGTATGTGATGCGCAAAAGGTATTCAGCAATAGCCTGGGGCATATTGCTTACCTGCTGTTCCAGCATGGCTGCCAGTTGGGCGTCCACTATCGAGTTCAATTCGAACACCTGTGCAAAATAAGCCGAAGGCACATTGTTTCGCTCCATGTATGCGCCAAGTACTTCAGCGCTCAGTGGTGAGTTGGCCATCAGGTAATTCATCAGGTCATATTCATTCTGTATGCCGCCATATATAGCGTTCAGCATGGAAGCTGTCTCGCTGTTGTAGTCGTCTAACATTTGTATGAATTCTACTAAGTAATCCTTTTCAGTTTCTATTCTTTCTGCGATGTCATTGGCGCTCACCAAAGTGATCAGGTTACCACCATCATCATCTATAATGTTGTATGGGCTGTCGCAGCTCACATTGTCCTCATAGGTAACATACAAAGCGGCTATTTCCACATCGCTCAGGTTGTCATATTTTATGGGTCGGTGTTCATTGGTTTCACTATCATCATCACCATAATGATAGTAGATAAAGCCCATGTCCAAATCTGACCACGCTTCTTCGGTGATTAGGTCGCCATAAATTTCTTGCATGTCTTCCCAATCAAAATCATATTCACCACCTTCTACTATCTGCTCGGCTATGATGGATTTGTAGTCTGTATAATCAATGGGTGTGAAGGTGTTTCCGGCACCTGTGGTATTGTCACCGGGATTGGCAACAGGTGGTTCACTGCCTTGATGGCCCATCACTCCTGCGTTTTGCCATAGCAGTATATTCAAAAACTCTTCATCAGGATCTTGAGAGAAGCTGTTGCATCTGACAAGCAAATTGTAATTGTCCTGCCCGGTGATAAGTGCCTGCTCGCAGCCGTGCACTATGTTGTTCTCTTCTCCCAATTCGCCTGTGCCAATCAGCCCTCCACCGCTTACCCACTTGTCGGCATCTAAGGTTATGATACCGCGCTTGAAATTGAATATTTCATTCGAGTTCGAAATATCAAAATCGCTGCAATTGTTCAGATAGATAGCATTGGTGTGGGTTTCGAAATTTTCTTCAATGGGATTGGACAATCCGAAATCATTGTTGATCAACTGAATGCCCGGTACATTATCCGCTCTGAAAGCAGCTGTGTTGCTGCTTTCTGCATCTATGTAGTAATTCCATGGCCCGGTCGCTTGTACAACAGGGAAAGTAGTTTGATCATCCATGTCTTCGGGGTTGGGGTCATAAATCTCTGTAAAGCTGTTGCCACTTATTTCTATATCGGTCTGGGCTACGTAGATGCCATTGAGGTTGGCACCTGCCATGTGTATGCCGTATTGCAGGTTGTTGAACGTGTTGTCTTTGATGTCGAAGTAGCTGTTTACTGTTTTTATACCGCATTCGAGGTTGTTGAAGGTACAATCAGTTATTTCAAAGGGGTCACTTGTTCCATTGGAGGCTTTTACACCATGTGCAAGAATGCCTATACAACTTCTGCCCTCGCTGTTTGCTTCATAATTATATAAATTACCGGGATTGGGGTATTCATCAAAACCCCCTGATGTATATGCAGGATCAATAAGTCCATCACCTGTGGTAACAAAATCACAATCGGTTATTGCCAACTCCTCTTCTGAAATAGCTTTTGGAACTCCGTAAGTGCTACCTGGGACAAAAATCCCGACCGCACAATTGATGAATTCATTGTCGGAACAGGCAAGTGTACCGCCATCCTTCCACGCGAAGTATGGGGCGCGGATGTAGTTCGGATTTGGTATCGGTACTTCGGCTTCATTAAACTCCCCTTCATTGATTATCATCGTTTCCGGTTCATATTCAAAGAACCATTCTTCCGGTTCTTTCATTCTTCCAGTAGTTATGGCGAAGTGTGCATTCCATACTTTGCTTTCTCTAATTGAAAGATGGCCTCCAATAACTGGTGTACCAAAAACTGTAATCTCATTGCCGAACTCATCGATGTACTGATCTTCAATTTCAATATCGTCCCATATTTCAAATCCCCACCACATTTTGCTTTCACAAAAATTCTTCAAAATGACGCCAACCAAGCTGACACTTGCACCATCGTCTATAATGAATTTGGCATCTGGGCCGAATGATAACACCACATTTGGGGCAACCGTAAGTTGACCACCCGCTTCGACCGAGAGTGTATGCTGAAAGGATGTATTCGAAATTATTTGAACAGTCTGTCCTGTTGATATTACCAAATCTGTGTAATCATAGCCCGTAACATCTCCACAAGGGTCGAAAACCAAATTGCTCATAGCAAGGCCAATGTTGAGGTTTCCATGTCCGTAGAGGGGATCCCAGCCATCAACTCCGAGATCAGAACATGACTCATAGAGTAATTGTCTTACCTGACCTTCGGTCAAGGTAGGATCCTCTGAAATAAGCAATGCTGCGGCACCAGAAACCATTGGAGCAGCGGCAGATGTGCCACCAAAAAAGTCCATATAGTTGTTATTTGTATAGCCTGCCAACCCCATTCTGTCAAGCGTTGTAACATCACCCACTGGTGCCACCATATCCAAATGTTCACCATACTGACTATATATTTCAATTACGCCCGCAGCAGAAATAGCACCAACCGCAATAACATCAGGATGAGATGCGGGATAGAGCACACAATCGAAGTCTTGTTGATAATTACCGGAAGAGAACACAACTACACTCCCCAAGCCATTGCGACCGGAAGTTGTAGCGTAATGTATAGCCGCATTTGTGGATGGATCTTCAAACTCACAACTCCACAAACCCCAAGAACAGTTGATGACTGCTGCGCCTTGATCTGCCGCAGAATAAAAGCTTTGAGTAACTCCTTCAAAATTGATAAACATCCCCAAATCAAGATTGAGCTTAATCGGTAATAGTGTAACACCCGGTGCCACGCCCCTGCAACCCACTTCGTTATGTTGAGCAGCAATTATGCCCGCTACAGCCTCTCCATGTTTCGAGAATTCGAAACATACTCCGGTTTGCATTTCCTCACTCAATGCGTCAAAAGCTAAAGGGTCATTTTGTTGCATCAATATTGTTTGTACATACCAACCGGGCAGTATTGTGGGCAAATCTTCATGCGGCTCCAGCCCGTCATCATAAACAGCCACAATCACGTCACTACTTCCAGTGTTCGTTTGCCAAGCTTCGGGCGCATCAATGTCTAATTCAACAGTACCATCTGGCCCATTTGTTACCCATGGCCCGTTTAGTTGCCATTGGTTTGGATACAAAGGGTCGTCAAATGCTTCAACTTGTAGAATAAATCCGGGAATAGCATAATTCACAGTCCCAGATTCATGCATTGAATTCGCAAAAGACAATGCAATAGCAGGGCTATCGAAAGAGAATTGAACGTAATGTTGAATACTCAAAGTCACCCTCGAATGACTCAGCATTCTCCTCAAGTACCGTTAAGAAATTCGCGGAGTTCGGTTTCGCTTCAACTTTCACATCGGCAGTCAAAAAAAGCAGAAAGCCATCATTGAGCCGAAAGCCAAATGATTGGCAATGAATTGTGTTAGCAGCAATTCCAAGCGTGGCAGCCTCAAAATTGGATGGCAAATCTGTATTGAAATGACAAATGATAAACTGACCCCATTCATCTCGCTGAAAGCTATTCATATTTGAATGCGTTGGAGTAATTGAGAATAAGTTCGTTCCCTCATTGAAGTAAATAATTAGTTCCTTTTTGTCTTCCGTTAAATCAATAACTCGTGCCCCTGAATAATAATGTAGCTGGCTTTGGACGATGGGTACCATCAAAAAGAACAAGATGAGAAAATGAACAATTTTGAACACTTTCATTTGGTGCTGACTCAATCTGCCGAATGAGTCAAAATCGAATTTAGATAATTTGAACATATGTATAGGGATTTAAAAATTACACTCCACACAATTGCCTTGTGGAGGTCCTTACCCAAAAACTCTTCTATGAACTCATCATCGTTTTCCCATTGTCTCGTTCCAAACACCTTCCAAATAAAAAAGGGCGTGAACCTCATCTGTGTTCATGCAACTCGAAGGTGTGTGGTAATACCCCATTCAGACAATCAAACAGCGAGGACACACCCTTGCGGTGCGTCTTCTGTCCTGTTCTGAATGGGCATTTCTCAATTTGTTACCACACTTTTCGAGTTGCCGCGAACAATAAAAACGCAATCGTAAAATATTTTCAATTGTCACGTTTGACAAAAGCAAAGATGCGCGGGTCATACAAAATACATACACAGGTTGAAAAATATTTCTTTCAAACAACTTGTAATTCTTTTCAGTCAAAGACTGAACACTGCCTTGAGCGATCTAAGCCCAACAATGCTAACCATAAAGAAATCGGATATAGAAGTTTGTTCGATAAAACACATTGCAGATTTCTTGCTATCGCCATTTGCTTTGCAAGTAGGTTAAGGCAACCTCAACACAAACCGCTGCTTCTCCACTCCGCTGCGCAAAAACAAAAGACCGAAATGAAAAAAATCAATACTGATGGAAACTTGTTCAAGCGCGGCTACCTCTTTCCATGCTCGCTCCATCTCGGCACTCCAGTGTATATCGTCCAGCACTATGATGCTGTTAACGTGGCAATGCTTGATTATTTCTGACACATAATTCACCGTTGGTTCATATCTGTGGTTTCCATCAATGAGCGCAAAGTCCACTCGCTTCATTTTTTCCAATACAGGTTTTAGTTCATGGTCAAAATTTCCATGGATGGCAATCGCATTTTTGATGTCAAGTTCAGCAAAAACTTGTTTGGCATGTTTCATTATTTCTTCTGAACCTTCTATTGTATGCACCATAGCATCTGTTCTTGTCTTAGCCAAATAGGCCGTGGTAATACCAAGTGAAGTTCCCAATTCCAATATGTTCTTGCATTGATAATGCTGCACTATTTTGAACAAAGCCTGAGCACAATGTTTGCTTTGCAATGAGTGCTGTGCAATCTGAGCAATGTACCGTTGGCTGCTTTTGGAAAATCGGGAGCCGGCACCCATTTCTGATACTTCAATTACAGAATCATCAGCAAGCAGATTTTTTCTGGCTTCTTCTATTTCTTCGAAACAATAAAACTCCTTTTTTCCAGCTAAGACCACGTCCAGCAATTCATATACAAGTGGTGAATGAACACTGTGACGGCCACCGGCCTTCAGGGTGTGAAGGCAATAAACACGCAATTCGAATAATGCATCGCGCCACATCGTTGTTCAGATTTCAGTGCCTAACTGATCACGAAAAATTTGCAACACCTTGCTCATTCGTTTCTCTATGGCTTTCACCGAAAGACCGAGGCGGCCTGCTATTTCTACATAAGTAAGTTCTTCCATGCGGTTCATCAGAAAAACTTCGCGGCCACCATCGGGCAGCATGGCTATTACGTTGGCCAGCTTCACTTCATATTCTTTCATCTCGGCTATTTTCTCTGGTGTATCATATTCACGATCTGCAGCTGGTATTTTTATGAATTTGTACATCAGTTGTTTTCGTTTGAGCTGATTGATGGTGTTGTTTTGGGCTATGGTATAGAGGTACGCTTTTATTGTGCGTTTGTCTATGCGATGTCTGGTTTCCCACAGTTTCAGAAAGGTGTCTTGCGCCAGGTCTTCGGCCATATCCATATCGCTGCATTTGAAATAAATAAAGTTGCGAATGGTTCTGAAGTACTCTTTGAATGCCTGTTGGTATTCAGATGGAGTAAGCTCCTGATATTGATGTTCGGGTTTGAGTATGGCGAGCAGCACAGACTATGGTTGACTTTGGTTTAGACGTGCCCCGATATGCAAGGCAAGGGATGCGGGCAATGATACCATACTAACAAGGCTTCACCCTAAAGTGAATGTGGAAGTGCACTGAAAGCAATGAGATTTTTACATTTGGTCGCTCGCAGCATTTCGATATACAAACGCTGCAACCGAACACATGCAAGGAAAAGTACTCGTAGCCGGAGCCTCCGGCCAGATAGGCATAGAGCTGACCATGGCATTGCGCCAGCAACTCGGTGCTGACAACGTGATAGCCACTGACATACGAACCACTGACTCACCTGTGCTGAAAGCCGGACCTTTTGAAACCCTGGACGTGCTGGACAAGGCACAAATGGCTGATACCATAGCACGGTATGGAGTAACCGAGGTATATCAATTAGCTGCATTGCTCAGTGCCACATCCGAAAAAAAACCTGAACTGGCCTGGGACCTTAACATGAATGGCCTGTTCAACATACTCGAGCTTGCAAAGGCTGGTAAGGTGAAGAAAATATTCTGGCCAAGTTCCATAGCAGTATTTGGCCCTACCACACCTAAGGTCAACACTCCGCAATACACCGTGATGGAACCTAACAGCGTGTATGGCATCAGCAAATTAGCTGGCGAGCGTTGGTGCGAGTATTACCATCAGAAATTTGGAGTAGATGTGCGCAGCATTCGTTACCCTGGCCTTATTGGCTACCGCAGCGAACCGGGTGGCGGCACCACGGACTATGCAGTGGATATTTTTTACCACGCTTTAGAGCATGGCAAATACACATGTTTTCTAAATGAACATACCATGCTGCCCATGATGATGATGGACGATGCCATACGCGCCACCATCAGCATCATGCAGGCACCTGCGGAGCAAATCAAAATCAGGAGCAGCTACAATCTGGCAGGTTGCAGTTTCACTCCCGCTGAGTTGGCCACACTCATCCATGAGCAGATTCCCCGTTTCGCTATAAAGTATCAGCCTGACTTCCGTCAACAATTGGCCGACTCATGGCCTGACAGCATTGACGATAGCGCAGCTCAACAGCATTGGGGATGGCATGCTGAGTATGACACAAAACGATTGTGCCAGACCATGCTGCGCGAAATAGCCTTGAAAAAAAAAGTAGCTGATACCGTAACCGGTTGAGTTCTGCTGGCGTATAGGCGGCACTTTTCAGTGGCTCAATTCATTGGGTCCACAGCAAAGACTAAGACCTAACACCTATACCAAATGAGTTCTAAACTTCAAACATGCATGTCGATTGTGCTTGCCCTCTTGGT
>JBJXFP010000165.1:0-3273 GCA_046155615.1 Flavobacteriales bacterium
ATTTGTTTGAAACCAACGCACCCACTGCTATAGAAATACTGGAGGTTCCCTTTGAAAAATTGCGTGGTATAGGAATGAGCAATTCCAAAACACATTACATCCGCAATGTGTGTGAGTTTTTCATAGCCGAAAAACTGACTGATGCGAAACTCCATAAGATGACAAGCGATGAAGTGCTTGAAAAACTCATTCAGATAAAAGGTGTTGGCAATTGGACAGTGGAAATGCTCCTGATGTTTACACTCGGCTACGAAGATGTATTTGCAGTGGACGACTTGGGCATACAACAGGCCATGACCAAACTATACAAATTAGATGCAACCGATAAGAAGAAGATGCAGGCAGACATGCTGCGCCTATCCGCTAGGTGGAGTCCTTACCGAACTTATGCCTGCCGCTATCTGTGGGTATGGAAGGACATTGTAAAGTAATTTAGTTCAACCCCCGCACGGCACTCTTCACCTCTGCCAACCTTCTACGTGAAATTGGTATGCGCATACTGTCACTCATTACCACTTCGTCTTGTGAGGTGAGTTGGGTGATGTGTGCAGTGTTCACCAAATGCGATTTGTGAATGCGCAGAAATTTTTCGCGCGAAAGCATTTCTTCTATGTCGCCTAAGGTTTTTGATGCCAGAAATTTTTTCTTGCTCACCAGATGAATGGCTGTGTAGTTTGAATCCGCTTCACAACGAACGATGTCTTGCGCAGGAAATTGATGTTCGCCTTGCTTGGTGGGGATAATGAGTTGAAAATGATTTTCGTCCTGCGCATTCATGTTGTGCTTCAAGTTGGCAAGGCGCATATTCGTCAGTGTCTTCTCTGTCTTTTCTTTGAATCGTTCTATGGCCTTTCTAAGTTCTGTTTCATCTATTGGTTTTAGCAGATAGTCTAACGCACTGTGCTTAATGGCTTGTATGGCGTATTTGTCAAACGATGTACAGAAGATGACTTCAAAATTTGTTGTGTCGAGTTGTTCCAACATTTCAAAGCCGGTCATGTGTGGCATTTGAATATCGAGAAAGATGAGTTGCGGTTGGTGTGATTGAATGTAGTGGATGGCATGTTGCGGATTTTCGAATTCGGACATGAGTTCTACTTCAGCAGAAAATTGATTTGCCAACAATTCTTTCAGCTCGCCACGGGCGAATGCATCATCATCTACTATAACGCTTTTAATTTTCATGTATGGGTGAAATGCTGTTGATGTGTTGTTGCACGCTGTCTATTATTTCTGCTGTCATTCTCGCAGTGTGGTCATTCCAGCTGGTGGCTGTTTCTACTTGCGAACATTGTTCCGCTATTGCGTTCAATTTATTTTTTACGATTTGCGGACGCATGGAGTGCAAAACAGCTTTGATGGAAGAAGCATTGTTTTCATTTAGCGCATCTCTTAGTTGTTCTAATTTTTCAGGAATGAAAATGAGAAACAACTCATCGTCTTTGGTAGTGGTGATGCCTTTGACATCAGTATTATCGGCTTTGAGGTGCAGTGCATCGCAAATAGCGTTCACTAATTCGGTGTCTTTGAATGGCTTCATCACATAGGCATTCATTCCTACTGTTATACACTTGTCGAGGTCGGTGCGGATTACACTTGCAGTGAGGCCAACGATGGGAAGCGTGGTGTTGGTCTGTCTTATTTCAAGCGTGGTTTCGTAGCCATCTTTCCTTGGCATTTGTATATCCATTAGCACCAAGTCGTAATCATCTTCTTCCAAATGTTGCATCACTTCTTCACCATTGCGGGCGTGATAGAGATGAGCGTTTGCGAAATATTTCTGCACTGTGTCGCGTGCTACCAAATAGTTGTAGTCGTTGTCTTCCGCCACTAATATGTGCAATGTTTGCACCTGAGGAGTTTGTGGTTGCTGCTCTTCCTTTGATAGATTCAATCCAACATTTTGATCATCTGGTTGAGATGTTTTACGCAACGGAAGCGTGAATGAAAAAACAGAACCCTTTCCAAAATCACTCTTCACCTCAAGTTGTCCGCCCATCAACTTAACAAGGTCCTTTGCTATCGTCAAACCCAAACCTGTTCCTCCAAACTTGCGCGAGTCACTGGAATTGGCTTGAGTAAAACTCTCAAACACTTTTTGCATCTTTTCATTCTCTATGCCAATGCCAGTATCCAGAATTGAAAATTGAAGATTAAAAATTGAAGATCGCTTTGCCTCCGAATCTTTCCATCTTTCAATCTTTAACCTTTTAATTTCAACCGTCACCTCTCCCCGCTCCGTAAACTTAATAGCGTTGTTTATCAGATTTCCCAATACTTGCGATAAGCGCACGGAGTCGCCACTTATCAGCGCGGGTATGTTTTCGTCCAGTTGAAATTTCAATGCAAGATTTTTCGCAACCGCTTTTGGCAAATAAATCTGTTCGAGATTTTTTATTTCTTCGCGCAGATTAAATGCTCTGTTTTCGATGGACATTTTTCCCGCTTCCATCTTACTTACGTCCAATATATCATTCAATATCACATTCAGGTTTTCACCACTGTGGTGTATTGCTTTGATGTACTCCGTTGATTTTTCATCGTGCGCCTTGTCCAATAGCAGTCGCGACAATCCGGTGATTGCATTCATAGGCGTACGAATCTCGTGGCTCATGTTGGCAAGGAATTGTTGCTTCATCTGCTCGCTGTGCTCTGCGCGCTGCTTCTCCTTTTCTATCTGCACATTTTTTTCTTCTAGGAGTTTTGTAGCCTTTTGTTTCTGCCGGTATCTGCTAATCAAAACCAATACAAGAAGTGCAAGCAACGCAGCACCACTCAGAAAGAAATACTTGAGTTGCTTTTGCTTTTCATTCTCCACTTTCTGCTTTTGATTTTCTGCTTGTTCAATCGCAATTTGCTTGTCGCGTTTTTCGGTTTCGTACTTGCCGGCCAGTTCAGTGAGTTCTGTTTTTTGCTCATCCAATTTCAGGCTATCCTTTAAGGCGGTGGCTGCATTCAAATAGTGGAATGCATTTTTGAAGTCACCTTTCTGTTCAGCTATCCCAGCCAAAAAAGAAAGAACGTTGTGCCTGTCGTGCGGAAGATTTTCAGAGTAGGTAATACTCAGTGTTTGCAACAACAATTTTTCAGCATCCTTCACTTTGCCGCTCCGGTTGTAGTAGTCGGCCAGTAGTGTGCTTTCATACACAATGTCAAACTTCACTTCCAATTCTTTGAAGATGTTTAGTGCCTGACTGCAATAAAAAATGGCACTATCCAGTTGATTTTTCTTATCGAATAATTGTGCAATGCCTTCATAAGCATACGCCACGA
>JBJXFP010000006.1:0-40509 GCA_046155615.1 Flavobacteriales bacterium
ATGTTGATCACATTGCCCCAATGCACATACTTAGGATAATCGATGTATTCGCGTGCAGTAGTTTTTAATTCTTGCCATGTAGCTACCTGGCGCAGGCGCTCGCTGAAATCGACCAATGCAAAACGGCTGTAAGCAACAATGCGCAGCAGGTATTGCAAAGCAGTGGTAACCACAAGGCCTGCTACTGTGGGTGCTATGCGTAATCCATAGAACACATTAAATCCTTTGGCGAACAGCGTGGTTGATGTGCTCCACAACATCTGCTGCCTGAATTCTTTGTTGCGAATGGCCCAGTCACACACCACCCTGTCTAATGCCATGAGCAGTGCTATCGGAGGCACTGCATACAGCCACCGAGCCAATTCATTGTGATGAAACATGGCGAGCATTCCATCGCCTACTGCAAGAAAGAAGAGTTCGGCCAAACCACAAACGGCAAGGCTGACCCAAATAGTGAGCTGAAGCAGCCGTGAGAATTTCTGATCACTTTCAGGCAGCACAAAGGCCTGGTTGTAGCCAAGTGTAGCGGCATTGCCCAACACACCGAGATAAACATTGAATATTCCGAACAAGCCATAAACCTCAGGTGGATAGATGCGTGCCAGTATGACGAAGAATGCGGTTTGTATGAGAATGGAAATACCCGAGGAGGAAAACATCCATGCACTGTTTTGGATGAATGAACCTCCGGTGCGCACACCGCCCAGCATTTCGAAAACCGCCTTCAATCTTTTTTTCATACTGGCTCAAAATCACAGTTTGGTTGTTGAAAACGACTGTGGGCGCTGAACAAAGCTTTCTCACGCGGCACTAATTTTCCAAGCTAACCATGCCCGGGATCAACTCCACAAATAAAAAGTGTATTGCACTGCTGCTGCTCTTGACAAGTTATGTTTTTGCACAAGCGCAGTTTAGTCCTGCTGACTTTGGCGGACTGCAATTGTGGCTGCGCGCTGATAGCGGCATTACAATGAACGGCAACTTTGTGGCGCAGTGGAATGACCAGAGTGGCAACAGCAACCACGCTACCTCAGACTTTGATGTGATAAGACCCACGCTGCTTGCTGGGGCGCTGAATGGATTGCCGGCAGTAAGTTTCGATGGCATAGAAGATTTTTTGCAATTCCCATTGATAGATGATGTGCGAACAGTGTTTTGGGTATTGAGAGAAAATCCAAATTCAACCAATGCACCACCGCGTCCATTGTTGGGCTGGAGTGGCGGACTTACCTATCTGCGTGGCGACAACAAGGAATTTTGGAATGGCAGTTTTTCTGATCCGGCAGTTTTTGGCGGAGCCACACGGTTGAATTTTGATAACATCAACGGAGCACAGACAATAGTGCCTATAGAGTTTTGCATTGCATCTCTTGTCACCACGGCACCGCTGAATGCTACCCACCTTACCATGGAACTGAACATATTTGGCAGAACATGGTGGGGCGAAATAGCAGAAGTAATCATCTACAACACACCATTGAGTGATGCAGAGGTGGCGCAAGTAGAAACCTATCTGGCTGATAAATATTCGCCAACGTTTGTAGCGATGAATGATGTAGATGTGGAGTATGGTTTTTGTGACACACTTGTATGCGCACCTGATGGTTTTGAGAATTATATGTGGGATGAAACATGGAGCGACCAATGCCTCAACATGCAGCAACCCGGCACCTACACACTACAGATGACAGATGCATTTGGCAGAGTGCTTACAGATACTATTCAAGTTACTTATCCCGGCATGCTTCAATTACCGGATGCAACCATTTGCGTTGGCGATGCATTTGTGTGGGACACAGGTTTGGATGACACAGTGTACAATTTTGAATGGAGTGATGGTACAGATGAATCTGAGGTGAGCATCACCATAGAGAATGACTACACGCTTGTAGTTACAGACACCAATGCTTGTACAAGGAGTGTAAGTTTCCATATCGCAGTGGATACTTTCTCAGAAATGGTTTCGCTGGGTGATGATGCGGCACTGTGCGCAGGCAATGCCATAACACCTGTTGGCACTGATGCCAATACTACTTTTTTGTGGAATACTGATGAAGTGTCGTCCTCGATCATCATCACCACTAATGGCGACTATTGGGTGCAGGCCACCAATGCAAACAATTGTGAGGCACGAGATACTATATACGTAGAAATAGTTGGTGTAGCGCCAGAAATCAGTTTTGATGCATCAGGTATGTGCGAGGCAGCCTCTACAACATTTACTGCTAATAATCTTTCATCTTCAAACATCGCATCTTGGCAGTGGAACTTTGGCAATGGTCAAACAGGAAGCGGAGAAACAGTAATGCACACATACATGGCTGCCGGCAATTATGATGTGGAGTTGGAAGCAGTAACTGCAGAGGGCTGCACCCAAACATATCAGCAAGTGGTGACAATAAATGCAAAGCCGTTGGCACAATTCACCAACACTGTTGCCTGTAACAATGAGACGATTCTGTTCACCGATAATTCTGTTACAACATCTGGTGAGGTTGCAGCATGGGAGTGGTTGATTGACGATGTATTCTACACTGGCGCAACTGTGAATGCGATGATTGAAGAGAGTGGATTCCAAAGCGTAATGCTATCAGTGACTACAACATTGGGTTGCATCGATGAGGTAATGCAGAGTGTGAATGTGCTGGCTGCACCTGTGACCGCATTTGATGCTGATGCCACTTGCGAGGGTCAGCTTACACAATTTGTCCAGCAGGTAGATATTTCGCAAAGTGGGGCAGTAGTTCAATTTGCCTGGAGCTTTGGCGACAATACAGGCTCCACACTTGGCAATCCATCACACTTTTACACACAAGCCGGAATTTTCGAAGTATTGCTTGCGGTAGTAGCAGCGAATGGGTGCAGTGATACCGTACAACAAATTTTGCAAATTCATTCTTTGCCGGTTGCTGATTTTATAGTGAGCAATGCTTGCCTGGGTCAGGCCTTTACTTTAACCAGTACCTCAACGGCTGCCAATGCAATCATCAATGCCTGGAACTGGCAGGTGGATGCATCCACTTTTGCAGAGCAAAATCCGGTTGTGATTTTTGATCAGGAAGGGCTTCAGCCGGTGCAGTTGTCGGTAACCACAGAACATGGTTGCACTGCAAGTGTGCAACAACAAATACCTGTATGGTCTATTCCTATTGCAGCATTTTCATTTGATCCTGAAATTGGTGAAGCACCATTTGAGTGCCAATTCATCAATGAATCCACTGGAGCACAAAGTGCACATTGGTATTTTGGGGATACATATGAAAGTGATGAGTACAATCCGCTGCATGTGTTTACATTAAATGGCACAGCTTATACACAACTTGTTGCTATCAGTTCAGCGGGATGCAGAGACACAACTGGACGGATATTGCACATTGCTGCACCTGTGTTGGATGTCATGATTCAACAAGTGCAATGCACCACATCTGATCTTGGACAGGTGATAAGCGCGCAGTTGATCAATACCGGCAATCTTGATATTTTTCAATTGATAATGAGTTATCAGGTGGGCAATGATGCTCCCGTGCTCGAAGTGTGGCAGGGAAATTTTCCTGTGGGCAGCGCTATGCATTTTATTTTTAGTTCATACATGCAGCAAGTGGGCAGTCAGTTTCCTTACATATGTGTAACTGCTGAAACCTCGCCATTGCAATACACGGAACAAAACCTGACGGACAATCAATATTGTAAACCTCTGGCCAATGTCGGCCTCGAAGTATTTCCACCTTACCCTAATCCGGGTGACGATCGCATGTTTGTCCGTTTCATCACTCCCATAGAAGGCGATTTGCAATTGAAAGTTTTTGATATCAATGGCAAAGTGGTGATGGAACTTGAGGATGAGCAAGTACCCCGGGGCTATCATCAATATTTCTTAGACATCAGTGCCCTGGCTGAGGGTAGTTACAAATTGCAATTGCAGATGAATGAAGCGAAAGGCGTAGTTTCATTCCTGAAGGTGCGGGCGAAATAGAAAATTACGATCAATACCGTATGCTGGCATCAGTCAAAATCCGTTTCATTTGTTGAAGAAAAAAAACAGACAACACATGAAACGATACTTCGTCATCATCATCTGTCAACTCAGCACCATAGGAGTTTTCGCAGACTCGCCACTCACAAGTACCTTTTTTGCCATGGCATACAATGATGTGCCAGTGATTGGGGGCATCATGCAAAGGCGCATGAGCGAAGGCATTTACAACATACCGCTCAATACAGAGTATGTGTCATTTCTGGATAATGCAGCCATTCCGTTGGATCAGAAGATCGCACTCATCAACGGACTTGGTTGGGGCGATACCACTAACACTGAAACATATATATCTCATCTGATGAATAAGTATGCGCTGTCGCGCACAGTGATGGACAGCCTACTTGTGTATCGTGAAAATGAACCAATCAGCATCTGGCATGAGGCTGAAGTGATAAGTGATCACGATTTGGTTTGCCTCACTTACATCCACATAATGGGCGATTACTTTGATATGACACCAGTTGCCAGTATTGCAGAATATGCCTTTTACCGCATGATGGATAGCCAGGCTGCGGCAGTCGTTGAAGGCCTTTTGGTTTCGCAGATGATGCTTGACATCAATTGGTGCGGAGTCTATCATGGAATGGACAATGTGAGAGAGCTCACATTTACCCGCGACCTGATGCGTCCGGGAGCGTTGATAACCATTTTTGATTACATAGACCTGTATGCAGAGAGTTGTGAAGAGGAGATTGCCACCATGGATGACAATGCTCTAGCTGGACTTGGCCGCATGGTTCTTTCAGCAGATTATTACACTACACATCCATGCTATACAAAGCCTGCCAGCAGACAACTGTCCACTAAAGACATGCGCATAGATCTGAAACTGATGAACGAGCAAAGCGGCAAGGAAATGATCTACAATAACTGGATTACTTATAATGAAGAAGTGAATGGTTCAGATATAAAGGTGACAATCAAGAATACAGGGAATGAAACCAGCATCAGCACCAACATGTTGCTTCATGTTTTTTCTGATGAATACACGGGCAACATGTATTTGCAAACAGAGATACCGCCTGTGAAGGCAGGGAATACCATAGAACTAACACTTACCCTGCGCGATTATTGGATATACGATCCGGACGCGCATTTTGAGATAATTCTTGACTATGACAATAACATTGAAGAGAGTGAGGAAGACAATAATACTGGTCAATTTTATGAGAATGGATGATCAGTTCGGATACACGTCTACGTAAGGAATTTTTTGCTCATGGATGATTTCGAGCACTGTGCGGAAGGCGGATACCTTATTGCCATAGCGATCAGTATGTGCCTGTTGTAGGGCAGGCGCTTTTTCTTTGTGGTATTGGTCCAAATCGCGCTTGCTTTTGCAGACATATTGAATGGCGTAAGTCACACCATTTTCTTCATATTCGTGAATACGGCAGATTTTATTTTCAGTGAAGAAGCCAGTGGCCATCACCTCCGGAACATGAACGAACTTCATCCAGTCGAGCCACTCTTCATGTATCTGAGGATCAACACTGCAAGTCACATTGTAAAGCACTTTGTTCATAGTGGTCAAATCTATTGCCTTACCACCTTATATATGAGTATGCCTTCTGCCTTTCTTGGTTTGTCATTGTCCACTACATAGATCGAAAGTTTGTTTCCTGTGGGAACTACAGGCACCGCGGCAGTATGTCCGATAAACTCGATAAAGACAGGTTTGTTGTTGCCGTTGATGACAACTAATTTGTCATACACAGGGCTGCTGATTACAATATTTACAAGTTGACCTTTCAGCAGCCTGCCTGTGGCAGGTGCTTCCACCACATGCCATGGATGTTTGGTGGTGAGTACCTCAGTCACTTCATATTTCGATATGTTCAGGAGTTTATGGTAAATGGTATCTACTGTAAAACCACATTGAAAGAAAGCGGAATAGACCAATGGAAAATTTTCGAATTGCTTTTTAGTCACAGGTGATGAAAGCAACTGCCAGCGCTGCACATCAGGAAGGTGAGTTAAGACAAAAACATTTGGCTGTGTGTCAAACCAGAAGTTATTGAAGAATTTTACGGTTTTCACTTTGCCGTTTTTTCGTGGCTCAGCGTAACCACTGCCCCAGGTCACATCACAAAGTAGCCAGCGGCCGTCAGTTTCCACAGCGTTCCATGCATGATCAGGGTTCTTCAATTTTTTTCCGCGCTTGTCATGTTTAGAGTATCCCACAATGGTGCGCGCATTGAGGTTGGCCTCCGTACACATTGCTTCAA
Organism: Flavobacteriales bacterium; assembly: GCA_046155615.1. Taxonomy (GTDB): domain Bacteria; phylum Bacteroidota; class Bacteroidia; order Flavobacteriales_D; family Sanyastnellaceae; genus JANNVZ01. The sequence goes on from JBJXFP010000006.1 coordinate 6,265, forward strand.
ATAGACTGGCATAGCCAAGGCATACCGCCTTTTTCCTTTTCAGTACAGCTTGTACCGAGAAGTCGGAGGTTCTATTGGAGTTGATGGCTCTGTCGTCATACTTCAGGTGTTGTGCAATCCATGAAAAAATCAGGCGGGCTTTTTCGTTTTCGTCTCTTGCTGGAATTATCAGGTATGCTACCAAGGTATCCACGCTATTCGAGTAAAAGTCTGGAACAGCAAGTGCATAGGCATCTAATTCGGCATAGCGTGTTGAGTCTTGCGCACCTGACTTTGCAGTGCTGAGGCATAGCATCATGAACAGCACTACACTTGTAAGGTGAGACATAAGAGCCGGGGCTATATTGTAAAAGATAGGTGTGCTAAGTTTCACTGAAGAGCAGGTTCTAAAAAGGCTTGGCCGAAAGTATTGTTCTGAAAACATATGAATCAACTCTTTCCATAGAATTATTTTACGCAAAATGCGTTACGCATTTTGCGTAATTATGAAAACTCAGAATTTGTGTGCCATCCATTGCGCAAAAAATTGGTCGTACACATGATACACTCCACGCCACTGGAAAATGAATTCAGCATCCATTAAAGCCTTTGCTGAACGCTGCACAGAGGAGGAAGAACCCAGATGATGCTTTTGCAAAAACTCAGCACCGGTCAATCTTTTTACTCCTTCCTCCTTGGCAATGGCCCGAACCAGTTTCCACTGGTTGTCTGTCATAAGGTTTCGGTAGTTGTAAAATGTGCCTTCATTTTCTGACAGTAATTCACCAAGAGTTTTTCGCACCACTTGTTCATCGTAACTCTTTAAGGGAAGTGTAAATAGTTTGTTGCACAAGTGCTGGATATAGTAGGTGTGCTCGCGACCAAGCTCTACAATCAGTTTTGCAGTGGGCAGTGGCATTTGTTTTCGTGCCGATTTAAAATGCAACTGAATAAAGGCAGCATAAGCCTCCACAGGAACGGGTTGCAACTCTAGCATTTCAGCACTGTTGTAAAATGGGCGATTGGGCAAACCGAACATGCTGGTCATAATGCTTTGGTGGCTGCCTGAAAAAATGAAGTGTGTGTAATTACAATGTTGAATTATAGATCGCAACAAGGCCTCGGCATTTTTTTCCTTGTATTTAGTCACTTGCTGAAACTCATCAAGTGCAATCACTACTCGCTGCTTTCTTGCTTCTACATAGTTCAGAATTTTCTCAAGTGTGGAGGTCTTGGCTTCGCGTCTTTGAATGTCGAAGGTGATGGATGGCGCACCACTGAACTGGTCAAACTCGATAGCTGGGCGCAGTGACCCGAATGTGTTTTTCAGTGACAGCAACAAACGTTCTGGTTTGTTGTCTAGCTTACCTAACACATGTTTTGCAAGCAACTGTACCAGCTCGTGCATGGAGTTGCTGCCATAGATGTCCACGAAAAAAACAGGCACTTTGCGCCTTACAAGTGAATGTGCTGCATGGCGTATAAGGCCCGTCTTGCCCATTCTTCGTGGAGAGATAAGCACAAGATTTCGGTTGTTCTTTACTGCACTGAGTATTCGCGCAAGTTCCTTCTCACGATCACAGAAGTACTCAGGGCCGTAGTAACCTTTTATACTGAATGGATTGTCTGGTTTTTGCAAGGTCGAAAATTTGACCCTGCAATTTTACGCAAAATGCGTAACGCATTTTGCGTAAAATTCGAATCATACTCATTTCACCCCATCCCCCGCCTTCATCCCTTTCACTGCGGAAATAATTGACAGCCCTTGCTCTGCATTCTCCGCCATCAAAATCATTCCCTGCGAAACGATTCCTTTTATCTCGCGTGGCGCAAGATTCGCCAGGAATAAAACTGTTTTACCAATTACTTCTTCGGGTTTGTAGTGTTCGGCAATGCCGCTTATTACGGTGCGGTGTTCGTTGCCGATGTCCACTTTCAGTTTCAGCAGTTTTTTTGTTTTGGGAACGACTTCGGCTTCAAGAATTGTAGCAAGGCGGATGTCCATCTTCTGGAAAGTTTCAAAATCAATGTTCTCTTTCACGGGAGTTGTTGTTGTGGCGTTCGATTGTTTTGTTGCGTGAAGTTTTGCTTTTTGAACTTCGACAACTTCATCGGTTACTTTCTCAACAAGAATTGGAAGAATGCCTATGGTGTGACCCGTTTTTATCAAAGCTACCTCGCCAAGTTGTTGCCATAGTGGCCATTCGATGTTGAGCGCAGCGCGAATTTTTTCTGAGGTGAATGGAACAAACGGGCGCAAACAAAACGCTGCATCAGCCACAAAGTTGATACACGCATGCATGATGCGATTTGCTGCTTCGGGATTTGTCTTGATAAGTTTCCACGGTTCTGTTTCGGTGAGTAGTTTGTTTCCAATTCGCGCAATGTTCATGGCCTCAGCCAGTGCATCGCGAAAACGGAAAGCTTCGATTTTTTCACCAACTGCTTTGTAGGAATTGAATGCTTCACTGCCTGCATTTTTTTCTGCATCAGTTTGTTCTCCCTTCAATTCTGGAATTACTCCGTTGTAAAATTTATGGGTGAGCACAAACACGCGGTTCACAAAATTGCCCAGTATGTCAGCCAGTTCATTATTCACGCGGTCTTTGTATTCCACCCATGTGAATTCGCTGTCCTTTTGTTCAGGCATAAGCGATGTGAGCACATAACGCATCTCGTCCTGCTTGCCAGGAAACTCCGCGAGGTATTCATGCAGCCACACTGCCCAATTGCGCGAAGTAGAAATTTTATCTCCCTCCAGATTCATGAACTCATTTGCCGGAACATTGATGGGCAGATTGAATCCGCCATGTTGTTTCAGGATGATTGGGAAAATGATGCAGTGGAAAACGATATTGTCTTTGCCAATGAAATGAATGAGTTGCGAATCGTCACTCTTCCAATAGTCTTCCCAACGCTTTCCGTTTTTCTCTGCCCACACTTTTGTGTTGGTGATATAACCAATGGGAGCATCGAGCCACACATACAAAACTTTTCCAGCGCGTTCATTCTCCTTCCCTTTGGGAAGGTCTGGATGGGACGGCACGGGCACACCCCAATCCAAATCACGAGTCATTGCTCTGCTTTGCAATCCACCATCAATCCAACTCATGCACTGACCAACTACGTGCAACTTCCATTCTTTCGGATTGTGATGTTGAGTGCCATCCACTTTTCCTTCCTTGATGTATTCGCGCGCAAAATTTTCGTGATGTGCCATGGGCAAATACCAATGCGATGTTTCGCGCAACACTGGTTTGCTTCCACTCAAAGTTGAATGTGGGTTGATGAGTTCGGTGGGTGAAAGAGTGCGTCCGCAGTTTTCGCATTGGTCGCCATAAGCTCTGTCGCTTGAACAATTGGGACACGTGCCAATGATGTAACGGTCGGCAAGAAATTGTTTGGCTTCTTCATCGTAATACTGTTGCGATGTCTTCAATTCGAAGCTGCCCTTCTTTTCGAGATTCAAAAAAATCTCCTGCGACATTGCGTGATGTTCTGGTGATGATGTGCGGTGGTATTCATCGAAAGAAATTCCGAAATCTGCAAATGCTTTCTTCATCAACTCATGGTAGTGGTCCACGATTTCGCGTGGAGTTTTTCCTTCCTTCTTTGCACGAAGCGTTATTGCCGCACCATGTTCATCACTACCGCAGATGAAAGCAACATCTTTTCCTTTCGCTCTTAGATAACGAACGTAGATATCGGCATTGAGGTAGGCTCCAGCAATGTGACCGATATGCAGCGGGCCATTGGCATAAGGCAATGCCGAGGTTACAAGGTATCGTTTGGGTTCTTTCATAAAAGGTGGGCGAAGGTAAATACCCTTGATGCGAGTGCTTAGATTTACATGTCGGTGCATTCACATGCACAAGGCCACCAACTTTTACAAGCGAATAATTTCAAAGCAAGAAAGTTCTTTTTTGTGTTCTATCTATTTAGTTGTTCAAACTAAACCTTAGCGCAATACCCGTGCTGATGTTGCTGGTAGGGAAGGAGGTAGAAATCTTCGGCTTGTTCAACTGATGATCGTAGAACGCGCGTATGGTCAGCTTTTCACTCACCTGCATATCTGCACTGCTTTTGATACTCCACAGGCGCTGTCCGGCAGTTGGTTGGCTTTGTTCTTCTACCATTTTGCGGATGATGGTCACGTTGTCGCGCATGGTAAGATCGCAGCGGAAATTCACGGTGGTGTTCTTCAACATCACGAGCGGAAGTTTGCTTCCTTTCTTTCGCGCAAATGGGTTGGGCACCTCATTGATTTTGTATCCGAGACCCAGTGTGATGCTGTTACTTTTCGTTTCAGTTATCTGGTAGTTGGTAAGGCTCAGTGCTACAGTGCGGTCGCGTTTGTATTCCACCTTCACCTGCGGCTCGTTGTATTTGTCTTTCACTTTTTTCTTCTTAATCTTCAGTGTCATATCTAAGCCAATCGGTGTTATCTGCTCAGAAATATTGATGCTGTTGATTTGTCTTCGGCTGATGTAGTTGCGATGTGCACTTTGGTCGAGCGAATCAGGCAGGCCAAATTCGTTTTCATGATAATTCAGATTGCTGATGTAGCTGGTGGTGAGTGTGCTTTTGTATGAGCTGCGCAGGCTGAATTGTTTGAAATATTTTTTGATACTTGGAATTTTGCTTAGTCCGTCATAGGTCATACTCCAGTTGGGCTGCACTTTGGTTGCAAATGCATTCAGTGGTGTTTCGCCTGCGGCTCTGCCCGTGTATGCTGCAATGAATGAAGGTATCACTACATCTTGCGAAGTAGGTCCCCATCCTGCAAAGTATCCATTGGTGAGTGGTGCTGTTTCGCCATGGGTGTTTTGGTTCAATTTGTCAGAGAACAGCATTCGGTTGTTCAGAAATTGTTCGAATACAGGATTGTTCCAGGCATTGTCAGGGTCATCTTTTTCAAATGCAGTTTTCCAGCTAATGACGCTTGCTGTAAAGTTGCCTGTTTCCATAGGTGAGTCGAACACATACTCTCCCGTTTCATCATCCAGCCTGAAGAAGCTGGTGTGGTTGCGGCCCTCCGTGCGGTTGGCTGTGAGTTCTATTTTCAAACTCTTGATGGGTTCCAGATTTATTTTATAATTCCATGTTTCACTGAAGCTTTCACTGTATTGAGTATTGAGTGTAGGCAGGCTGATGAGCCATCCTTTTGAGGCTGCATTCAGCGCGTAGTTATTGCCTGTTTCATTACCCCAGACATCGGTGTTTTGCTGTCCTGCAACAAATCCCCAACCCGGGCCGTCAAAGTTCTCATCCATACCAAGCACTTTTGTTTTCAGCGCATAACCGGGCAACAGCATTCCCTCGTTTCGGGTGTAGCTGCCACTCACATTGCGCACCATCATCATAAATCGGATGGCGCCTTTGAGCACATCAAATTCTTCCTTTTTCTCTTTGTCTTTTTCTTCATCTTTTCCAAATGCATCCTTCTCGCTTGGGTCTTCTTTGCCCTTGGGCTTCTTGTCGTCTTTCTTATCCTTTTTGCCTTGATTGATGTCTTTCAGATAAGTGCTTTTGTTGTACAGTGTTTCAAAATTTCCCTGCACGTTTAGTTGCACTTGTCTGGTGTTTTGTATGGTGTTGCCCAGCGAGTCTTGGGTGAAGGGCGCTCTGTCCCATCGGTAGGTGGCTGCATATCGTGCATCGCTATTTATGAAGTCGATGAGTGGAAACTTGTCGAATGGAAGTTTGTAGCTCAGCGACATATTCTGGTTGAATGTGGTTGTGGTACCCCATTGCTGAATGTTCTGCCGCACGGTGTCTTTGTAATGGTCATACCATTCGGTGTTTTCTTTATCAATTACACCACGAGGTTCGCCTACCAGTCCAGTGTTGTTTGCCGTGTAATCAAATTTCAAACTCTTGGTAAGGTCGTACTTCACATTGTAGCCACGCAGCCAGTTCCAGGTTTTTTGTGCCTGTGTTTGTATCAGCAGATCGCTGTACACACCGGTTAGTTCAAGGGTGTTGTTTCGTATGCGGCTGTTTTCGTACGTGCGGTTCATTTCGGTGTGGAAGCCTACGCTTTTCAGCCCGGTGTAGAAGTTGAATTCTTTCACCCACTTCAAGTACTTTGAATTCTTTACCACCGGGATTTTTGCAAATGGTTTTACTTCGAGTGGCTTGTTGGTATATGTGTAGTCAAATGCGCCTTTGTATTGCTTGTTCATCCGCCAGTCAATGTTGATGTCGCGGTGATATATTTCATTGTAAGCATACGTAACAGAGAAGTTTTGTAAGTCATAGAAGTGTGGTTTCTCCTCCTTGTCACCACCACCATCACCACCGGGTTTTGCCGGCAGGCCGGGGCCTGCTTTGCCACCCGGGTCTGGCTCGCCTCCTTCTTCTTTTTCTTTTTTCGGAGCTATGCGCACATTGGTAAAATTGATGCTTCTTCGTTTGGTGTAGTCCTGCGATTTTGTTTTGAGTGGTTTGCTCACATTGGGCAAGTCGTTCATCACCAGGTCAGGCTGCAGCGGGCTGTACTTGGGGGTACTCACCTGCTCGTTATAGCCCACGTACATGGGCAGTGTAACGCCCCAGTTTTCCGGAAAAAATTTACCGAGCTGCAACGTAGAGTTTGCATCCAGACCAAGTATGGTTTGCTGCTGACGTTCCTGCACACGTTGCTCTATCTGGCCCCATCCGGGTGTGCTGATGTTGCCTGCAACGGCCACTGTGCCGAAGTCGGCCAGCGTTGCATTCATTCGTGCTATGGCTGCCCATCCTCCTTTTTCGTTGAAGTCGGTCATGCGTAGTTCATTCACCCAAATGACTGCGCACTTGGGTAGGCCATCGTCTGTGCTTTCAAATACATTTCCTTCTTGCAAAGGATTGCGTACGCCTATCATCAATATGGTCACATTGGCAAGGTTCGGATTTCCTTTTACTGTAATGCGTTTGCCATCCTGCATCACACTGTACTCAAGTAGTGCAGGGTGTGTGTTGGGCCTGTTGGCTTTCAGGTTTTGCAGGTCGGTCAGGTTTATTTCGAAATTGTTTACTTCCGGCCATATCGCTTCGTCATCACCGGTGTACCATGGGGTGAGGTACATAGGCACTTCATACTCATAATAGTTCTGGTCGAAGTCGGAGCCAAGGCGAACAAAAACAGTAAGGTCTTTATCGCTCAGCGCAGTCTGGTTGCCCAGTGCTTCAGCATGCGCGAACATTTTCACTTTGCCGTATTGGCGCATGTCGAAGTTCACAGTGCGGTAGGCAGCTCGTGCATCACCATCATTCAGGTTGCACACCTGGAATGAGAGGGACTGCTCATTGAGGCTGCGCAGATTTGCACTGGCCACATCCTGTTCGCGAATAATGCCAGGTGGCACTACATAAGGAATAGGATCGCGGTTTCCATTTTCTTCAATGTTTACAGCAGCTATGTTGAACAATGTTGGTTCCGGATCGGAGGGGAATGACTCTGCCGGAGCTTCAAGATTGCCAGCATACTTGCGCCATTCGCCACGTACCAGTTCTAAGCGCGCAAAGCGCAGAGTCACTTCATTGTTCCAACCCTTCATATACATGCGGATGTAGCGGATGGAGCGGAAGTCAGCAATGCCCCCAACGCGGTCGTCAAATTCCTTCACTGGTATTTTGAATTGATACCAGCGGATGGTGCGCTGTGTATTATCAGCTACTGTGCGTGTGGTCTCAAAAGTGTCGGTGATGTAGTTTTTGCCAATGTTGTTAGGCCCCAGATCGGCTGGTCGCAGACTTACTTTGTATTGGAAATAGCTTTCTATACTGTTTAGCGTAAGATCCTGATTGATATCTTCGCTGTTAGGCACTGTGGTGGCTGCAATGGGGTAACCGCTGGGTGTGGTGGTGTTTGAGTTGCCCTCATAGCTGTTGAAACTGCGGTACCTGTCAAGTGTCCCTAATTGGGCAGCATCAGCCTCAGGACTTCTGAAGTATTCGAAATCATCAGCCGAAGGGTCAGCAGCATATGCGCTATATGCCGCAGGGTCAAGGTGGCCTTGCACATCAGCAAGCCACTGTGCAAAGAAGGATTGCTCGTTGGCACTGTTCAGTCCATCTATTCCAATGTCTTGAGCTATATAGTTGCCACTGCTGTTGTCAAAAGCATTTACCACATTGAAGTTCGATGTGGATGGGAAAATGCCCCAAACGCTGGTAGTATCATCTACCGGCAGCGTTGGGTTTGATTCGCTGGGGAAGCCATTCTCGTAACTCCAGTTGGCATCGCGCAATACATCTTCTGACACATTGCCTAAGTTGAAGTAGAGATCGCCACCGGTGGTTTGCCCATCTTCCGCTGCATCTTCGTTGAATGGATCCATCAGCCAGAATTGGATGAACTCCACGTTGCTGGCCTCGAAGTCGGTAGTGGTGAGTGCTCTTTGCACGCCACCCCAACGGCTCTCAGGATTGGCAAGGGAGCCATCCGTATTCAGTCCGTCAGAGTATGCAGAGCCAAGTGGCTGGTCGTAGTTGTAAGGGCCTCGCACTTCGGGTCTGAATGTGAGGTCGAATGTGGCAATGTTTGGTGGGGTGCCCGGGGGCAATTGCCTGTTTGGAAATACTTCGCCTTCTAATATTTCGCGGCTGCGGTGGTCGCTCCAGAAGTTGAAAGCACTGTTGGCATCCGCACTGTAATAGCCCGGTGTAAGACCATTGGTCTGCCGGAAAAAGAGTGGGTCAATGACATACCAACTCGTTTTAGCCCGGTTGTAGTTAAATGTGAGATCGTTGTCAAGACTGCCCTCCGGAAAAAGTTGTGGCTGCGCCTGTGGTGTGCTTGCCAGAAACCACTGGTTCAGGCTGCGCAGGTCTATCACACTTTGGCTTCCTTCGAAGTCGTCCACGTATGCGTTGCCGTCTTTCGAAACGGCCTTGCTGTGTCCAGGGAAAATTCTGGCTGCTTCACCGGAGATGCTGATGTTTGATTTGGCCTTGGTATCAATGAAAGGGATGCCATCAACCAGCCTCGTTATGAATGGCGATTCTTTCTGAAAAGCACCATCAATGCCAATGGTTGTGTTGTTTACGGGGTCATCGCCAATGTTCACTTTTTGGGTCACCGGTCGTTCGCGCAAGTTCATAAGTGTAGCACCTACAGTCAGGTTGTCACTGAATGTGTAGTCGAACCTTGTTCCAATAAGCGTTTTGAATTGCAGATTAAAAAGCGAATTGCTTTCAACTGAAACTTTGATGGGCTGACCGCTGCTCATCACCCCTTCATTTAGTATGCGTACGCGACCTAAGTTGTAGTCCACCGTATAGTCCACACCCTCAGTAAGCTTAATGCCGCCCGCAGTTACCTGCACCGAGCCTTGTGGTATGTTCAGTGCATTCAGCGAAATTTCGCTACCCGATGAGCTTTGGTACTGGCCTTTTATTCTAAACCTGTTCAGATTTGGAAAGAGAATTTGCGCAGCCGTTTTGGTAGAGTCGTAAAGTGGCTGGAATACTACCTGCGATACAACAAGATCTGCTTGCACCTGATCGGTTAGGCCATCTCTTATTTTTTTCTCCAGATGCTCACCAAAAGGTTCGCGCACCGGGAAGTATATGCGGCCTGCCTGTGCATCTATCAGTCCGCCACCGGTGGCAGCATTGGGTATGAAGTCGAAGAAAGAATCGGGGTAGGGCATCTGCTGCGCATCTATGCGGTCTAGGTTGAGCACCTGTATCAGCAATTTGCCATTCAGCGGGTCGCGTGGTATGTAGTTTTGATTTACACCTGTTGCCGGATTGTTGTACCACACATCCAATCTGAAATTTTCAGGGGCTATGCCAAACGCGCCAAGGTTGTACACGTTTTTCATCATGTTGTCCCAAAGCTGGGCCGGTTGTCCGTTGTCTAATTTCACACGGGTGATGCTTGGCTTTATCAACTTAAGCACCAGCGACTGTGGTGCTGCAAAACCATCTTGCGATATGGTTCCCACCTGATAGGTTTTTCCGTCAGAGGTGTATTCATAAGCCACACAGAGCACCTCGGCATTGTTCAGCGATTGCTTCAGGCTGATGAATCCAAGTCGGGAGTTGAAGGTATATTCTGAAGCATTCAACCTGCGCATGTTGTTCACCTTTTCGAAGTGTGTGCCGTTGTGCAATTCGTTGTATTCCGCATTACCTGCTATGGCTTGCGTGGCCTGGCTACCTCCGAGTATCTGCTGGCTGAAAGGGGTGGTGCCTTCGGTACAGTCCAAATAGATGTCGTTGTTTACGTTGCTCGGATTGCCTTGTTGGGTTAGAGAGATGTCTCCGCGGTTCATCAGGTCGTTGTCGCTGTTGTCTTTCAAATCATCATTCATGAAGGCTTTGGCCTCGCCAAGGTCGGCAAAAGCTACTACGTTGCGCACATCTTGTGTATTGCTCTGCAGGTTCACCAGCCAAACCTCTATACGCGTAATGTTCACGCCACTACCTACTACGGGCAGCGAGCTCATGGCCAGGTCATAGCGGTCTCTAAACCATCCGCTGAGGAAGTAGTGGCGGTTGGCCTCGTAGTTGTCGGCAGTGATGTCGAAGTTCTGTGTCTGCGCTCCGCCTTGTATGTTTATCTCTTTGCGTTCGCCTTTTTGTTGAGAGAAAACAGTAGTGTTGCGCATGCGACCCCATTTGGTAGCCACCTTGCCGCCAAACAAGCTGCTGCTTCCCTGTATCAGTTGACCGGTCAATGGCAGGCTTACATTACCTAATTCTATTTTTTGAATTATCTGGTCTTCGTCTCCTGTGTATTCGAGCTTCATCTGGTTTTCGAAGTCGAAGGTGCTTTCAGTGTTGTAGTTCACGCCCAGCTTCATGCGGGTACCGATGTTGCCCACCACATTCAGTTGTATTTTTTGATCGAAGTCGAAGGTGGTAAGTCTTCGCTGGCGCAGTGGTATGCGCGGATTGTCGGTTTTGCTGATATTCAGTCCGAAGGTTAGTTCGGCACTGCCCTGCGGGCGTATTTCAATTTCATTTCCGCCAAAAATGTTGTCAAACAAATCGCCTTTCACTTTGATTATTTTAGAGAGGTCACGGTTGGCCTCGTCCTCTTCCTCCTGTAGTTCCTTCCAGTATTCATACACATTACCTTCTATGCCATTATCCAAGTACTCATCCAGAGTCATGGTGGTGCGTGGCCTGTAGTCAAATTGGCCACCTACTGTTTGCACCAGTTCATATTCGCCCGTTATAGGGTTGTATTCTACATGGTACTCTATGTTATCAGGTAGCGGTACCGCTATTCCACCGGGATCTTCGGTTGGGTTCAGCGGGTCTTCGTTGGGCCAGATTGGCGGGTCGGTTTCAGTGGTGTCCTCTTCAGTGGTGTCAGCCTCCAGTTTTATCACATGGGCATCAGTCAGCACTGTATGTTGGCGATAGCCTACGCGGTGTACTGCAGCATGGCTATAGCCCAGCCATACTATGGCGGACAGTAGGGAGACAAAAAGTAGTCGGATAGCTGCTGGGGTACGGCTAATGTTGTTCACGAATCGTTTGAGAGGCTACATAAAGTTTTCTGCCACTGCATTGCAGCCGCAGAAAAAAATAAGGGGGTAAAACTAAAGTTGTTTCAATACCTGCTTGATAAGTTCTTCCAGCGAGATTCCAGGCTGCTGTGCGGAGAGCTTTTCAATCAGCTTTTCGGTTTTGGTTCTTTCTAATCCCAGCGAGGTCAGCGCTGCCAACGCCTCTGTCTTCAACATATTGTGTGGCACTGAAATTTTTTCTGAAATTACCTCACCCGGGCGGGTCATTTTATCATGCAAATCCACAATGATGCGCTCTGCGGTTTTTTCACCTATGCCTTTTATGCGCTTGAAACCGGCTACATCGCGCAGCAATATCATCTGCCGCACCTCCTCAGCCGAGCTGCCGCTCAGCACCATTCGGGCAGTGTTTGGACCTATGCCGCTTACACTTATCAACTTGCGAAAGATGTCGCGTTCTGTTTCGTCTGCAAAGCCATAAAGGTGTGTGCTGAAGTCGTTGCTATTGATGCTGAAGTGAGTGTAAAGCAACACTGCCTCTGCTGTGCCCAGCTTGCCATAGGTGTGCAGCGATATGCTGAGGAAATAGGCCACACCGCCTACATCTACCACGGCATGTACCGGACTTTTTTCTACCAGTCGCCCTTTTAGGTATTGAAGCAAAATCTTGTTTGTTTATTGAGGGGCGCAACGGTAAGCCCCAAGGTTGCTTGTGACAAATCCAAGCTGGTTCTTTTTTAAATAGAATTATCAGAGTAAAAAGTGTTCAGTCCTTCTGTAGCAGCACCACTGCGTGTGCCACAATGCCTTCCCCGCGGCCCACGTAGCCCATGCTTTCGTTGGTGGTTGCTTTTATAGAAATGCATTCAGCACCTACGCCCGAAGCTGTGGCAATTGCCACTTTCATTGCATCAATGTGCGGTGCTATTTTGGGATTTTCCAGCAGCAGGGTGGTGTCCACATTCACTACACGCCAGCCATGGGAAGCGGCAAGGTCAATGGTTTTTTTGAGCAGTATTTTACTGTCTATGCCTTTGAAATCAGCATTGTTGTCGGGAAAGTGGTGGCCAATGTCGCGCAGGTTGGCTGCGCCCAGTATGCCATCGCAGATGGCGTGCAGCAGCACGTCAGCATCGCTGTGGCCTAAGGCTCCTTTGGAGTGTTGCAATCTGATGCCGCCCAGCCATAACTCCCGGCCTTCGGCCAGTTGGTGCACATCTATGCCGAGTCCTACCCTGAGTTGCAACGCTTTTTTTTATAGAATGATTATTCGGCAGGTTCATCGCCACTACCAGAGCCGGCACCTACTGTGAATCGCAATGAGAAGCGCAGTGTATTGGCCAGCGGGTTTTGTTGGGTGGTGCTGATGAGGTAGCTCATGTCAATGTTCACCACCTGGTATTTCAGCCCAGCGCCTAATGTTATGAATTGTCTGTTGCCTTTGGTATAGTGCTCAAAGAAATAACCTGTGCGGAAAGCAAACTGCTTGTCGTACCAGTATTCAAATCCGCCACCAATGTTTATCTCGCGAAGCTCTTCCTTCAGCACACTGCCTTTTTCGAAGTTTCCTGCGGTGTCGTAGTATCCGGGTGCATCATAAAATGATTGGACAATGCCTGTGGCCACACCCACATCAGGGTCCATGCCCAATAGCAGCGAGTCGCCACCCGGTGCATAGCGAGGTGGTGTAGGTACCAGCAGTTTGTTGAAGTCGAGTGTCAGGGTTATATCCTGATAGTCGTCAATGGACATGGTGAGTGCTGAACCGAGTTTCAGATTGGTAGGTATGAAGTCGCGCTGGTCGCTGTTTGTATAGCGCATTTTATTACCGATGTTGGCAATGTTGGCGCCCAGGTTAATGCGTGCATCCTTGCCGGCTATTTCAATATCATCGTTGGTGTAAAACATGGAGATGTCTACCGGAACGGAAATGCCGGGCTTGCTGTCGGCACCATTCACGTTGGTGCCACCGGTCAGGTTTGAATTTACGAACCTGATGGCAATACCACCACTGAGTTTTTCGCTGAATTTCTGTCCGAATGAGCAGTCGATTGCAAACTCCGCAGGTTTGAAATCGCGGATTACTGTACCCACTTCGTCAGTAAAGGTGATGTTGCCTAAGGTGAAATAGCGCAATGAACCACCTACTGATTGGTTTTTGTTTAGTTTTTTGTATCCACTGAGGTAAGCCAGACTCATGTCGTTCACCAATTGGCGCAGCCACGGAGAATAGGAGAGTGACACCTCGAGGTCTTCTTCTGCAAAGGCGAGCTTAGCGGGATTCCAGAATGTGGAATTGGCATCAGGGCTGAGGGCCACGCCAGCATCGCCCATGGCACCGCTGCGCGAGTCGGGTGTAATGCCCAGAAAGGGTACAGCGGTGGTGATTGTATTGAGCAGATTAGCCGGATTTCGTTCATTGTCTCCATTGCCAACGGTGAGTTGTGCATGACTCGTGGCGGCCAGAAAAAGGATAGCGAGGGGCAGTAAAAAAGATTTGTACATGATGTTTTTTTTCGGGGGTGGCGCGAATATACGTGCCTGTTTATGCTAAGGTTTTATTTCAGAATGACAAGCTTCTCGTATTGCTCGGCCTGCTCGCCATTTTCATTTTTCACTTCTACTTTATATACATATACTCCTTTGGCTATCTGATCACCAAAGTCATCGCGGCCATCCCAGGTGATGCCATCCACACGGTAACCATTCTGGTGTACGAAGTGGTTCAGTGTTTTTACCAATTTTCCGCTAACAGTAAATATCTGTATACGCACATCCAGCGTGGTGCATGCCTGGTTGTGTTCGAACATGAACCGGGTGCTGGTGGTGAATGGGTTGGGGTAGTTCAGCACATGGTCCAGAGCTATTGCGCTGTTCTCTGCCACCAAAAAGGCCAACGAAGAGGTGTTTGAATTATTGTGCACATCCCATGCTTTGAATTGCAAGGTATGCTCGCCAGGCTCCAGGTTATTCAGTTGGTAGCGTACCTCACCGCTCTTGTATGTGTCTAAGTTGGTTTCATAATAGTCGTTGAGCACAAGTGGGTTTTGGGTGTCGCCATCCATGATAGCTGTGATGTCGTGGCCAATGCCATTGCCCACGGTGTTTATTCCGTTTTCATCAGTCAGTTTGGCTACTATGATAGGGGCGGTATCGGTTATGCCGCCACTTACGAATGTGGTGTCATTCATGAACAATTCTATTTCCGGCCCCACGGTATTTAGCTTGGCTCCATCCAATGATCCTCCGATTTCGAAATCTTGAGTGTAGCCATGGGCATCGGTACTTCCGGCTACGGCATAGTAACTCACGCGGCCATTACCCACCGTGTAGTTGATGTCGTACGGCACCACGAATTTGAAGGTGAAATCGCCACCATTAACACTGGCTTTACCTTTGAAAATGTTCTTGTTGAAGGTTTGGTAACTCTGCACCACTCCGCCATCTGCCGCATCGTTGTTCTGCGTATAGACTGTTGTTTTTTTATCAAATACTGTAGGGTAGATGAAGCCGTTGAAGTCTTGCAGCTTCATAGCTGCCTGGTCGCCCACATAACCTGTGAACTCTACTTCCTGCAAAGCCTGCAAAGTGCCGTTGAACTGATCTATCGGAGTGCCATTGATGTGGGTGGTGAAAACCTCCATTTTGGGATACACCATTTTGATGGCGGGGTCACCCAGCAGACTGAAGTTGGGCTTGCTGCTGTTGCCATCGCTCACATTTACCTTCATTATCATATTGAGCTTACCTAATGTGAGGTCATCTATGAGTTGGTCATCAAAGGCTACATCAAAGAATTTTTCATTCATCTCATCATTGGCGGCAGAAAAAACTACCCGTGTTGTGGTGAACATGGCAATGGCCCCACCGTTGGGGTTCATTACCAGCATTTCACCTGCTGAGTTCTCTGCGGGATCGTCATACCGGGCCAGCTCGCAGGTGGCAGTAAAGAATACCGGCAGGCGATACTTGTTGGTCCAGTTGGCAATGGTGGCAACATCAAGGGTGCGTTCGTGCATCCAGCCTTTGTATCCGCCATGTCCTGCAAAAGCCACCAGCAGGGCCCCATTCTGTATGCGGTTTCGTATGGCATCTTCCACACCAACGTAGCGCTCGCCTCCTGGTGTTGATTCCTGGGCATAGGCATCGGAGTAAATTTTTATTACATCATATTCGGGATAGTTGGTATAGAGTGAGTCTTCGGCCATCTTATCACAAATGCGCAGGTGTCCGGTTTCCGTTGCGGAACCATTTCCATCTTGATCATCTGCAACGAACACCACCAGGTTGCGCCAGGCTCCATAGGTGCTCTGTACCTCATCACCAATGCACGATGCCGCACCATTGGCTGTGGTGTTCGCAGCCAGGTAGATACGCACCTTATCAACATAAGCCAGTCCTTCGGCCCTGTTGCCAGCGGGTATGCGGCCTACGCCTGTATCCAGCAGATTCAGGTTGGTGCCCGTGCTTGCATCATCGAGAAAAACGAAATAGTCATCACTGCAACTACTCTGCGTAGGACTGAGAGAATTGTTGGTTTCAAATACCAGCACATTGTAACCAAGTTGGTTTATCATACCTTTTGTTTTGGAATAATCACCATCACCAAAGAGCAAGAGGTTTTGAGGCATCAGTTCCGGATCACCTCCAGCACGGTCATAGAGCATTTTCATCAGCATGCGGAATGCGATCACGTCCACATTTCCACTGCTGAATTCGTTGAATACCTGCGCAGGTGTGGCCACTGCCACACTTGTGCCCTGCTGGGTATGAATTTCGGCCAGTTGCATGGCTGCATCCATGTGCAGGGGTGCAGTTATTATCATCAAGTCCACATTGCTTAGTGCGTGCAGGTTTTGATTGGCTACCGGGCCAGTGGCCATAGGCAGCAAATAGCCATTGTTATTGAAGGCTACATATTCTTTCACTACATCAGTGTGTGCTTTGAACTGTGTCACATTGTTGGCAGTGGTAAATGGTATCAAGGCCGGATTAGTATAATCTGACACATCCCAAATTTGGTAGAGCGAAGGGGCATTTGCTATGTCAAACTGTGCAATGTTCCCTGCTCCCACACTCAATGTATCTCTGAATTGCAATTGAGAACCTGATAGTGTCAGATGTCTGGTTGCGTTTATCACCATGTAGTCAATCCAGGCTTTGGCATCGGAGTTTGCCTGCTGAAAAGAAACATTTACACCAATGTTAGCCGAGGCAGGTGTGAAACTGACGGCACCGGTGTCTTCTTTAGCTACCCATGCAATTGTTCCGTCAGAAGTTGCGCCTGGTGAAAGCACCAAATTTTGACCATCGGTGCTCAGTGTCATGGAACTTGGACTATCCATGGAGCGTGCTGCTATCAAAGCATTCAGGCTTGCCGGATCATTGGTCACATTAGGAAAGTTGAAACTGTAGTTTTGATTCAGGTTGATATAGTACTCATCGCCATAAAACTCACGACCAGATGCGGCTAAGTTGTAGAGATCATTTTCGATGTACTGATAATCCTGAAATTTAGTAACGGTGTTTGTTGGCACGTCAGTTACTTCAGTAGCTGGTGCTATACGCAGGGGGGCTGTGTCGTCCACCCTTATGAAGTAGTAGGCCGAGTCAGAATAATAATGCTTTGTATGGAGCTTCACATTTCGGCCTATAACTGTGTCGAATACTGTGCGCCATGCATCCGGCCCTTTGCCGTAAAAGAGTATGTAGTCAGCATTGCCAAATGCTCCAGCTTGTGATCCGGATATTTGAATTGCGCATTTCTTCAAATCATCATACCTGGCCACATTATTTATTTCCGGTAGCATTTGCCCGCCATTGCCGTAGATGTTGATTTGTTCTTTTTGTAACTCATCCGGCACTCCAAGTTGATTCAGGAAGTTGCGGTCTATTTTGTAAATCCCATCACGGGCTATGGCAAATTTGAACCAGGTTCCTTGGTTCAGTACCGAGTTAGCAGCAAAGGTGAGTGTGCGTTGCTGAGCAATGCTATGCGCAGCCAATTCTGCGTCTAATCCAAAGTCAATGAGCCGCTCATAGCCTCCTGAATCAGTCAATCTGATTGGAACCAGCACTATTTGTAAGTACCAACCCTGAGCACCTTCAGTTACTTGTGCAATTATTTTCCAACTATCAGTTATTGATTTTTTCTGTTCAGAGTCGATCAATGCTACTGGCAGAGCACTTAGGGTTACATCTGTAACATGGCAAGAAATCACCTGCATTGGCCCTGAAACCTTCTGGCAATAGTAGAAACAGGGTAGTGAACCTGTTTCATCAAAGCGTGAGCTTCCATCGAAATCGAGGGCTGACACTTGCGTGCCAATGGTCTTATTGAGATCAGTCCACTGTAACTTTTTTGACAGATGTAGAGTTTCATGTGCGTAAAATTGCACGGAAACAAAGACGATTGGAAACAGTACACAAAGGCTTTTGAGGCGAGTCATGGAAAGAATTTGGTGAGGTTGACGCAACGGCATGAACTGGGAGTAAGTCTTTTTATTGTCTGCAACGAAAAATTTCGCAGCGAAAATTGTTCTAATATTGCTAATTGAATAAAAACCCTATGATAAAATCGTTTCAACTTAGAGGTGGCCTCTCCATTCTCACGGCCGTTTTGTTTCTCAACCTGTTAAGTCCGCACTCTGCAGTAGCTCAAGATCCTGAGTTCACGCAGTTCTATGCCAATCCGCTTTATTTGAATCCTGCTTTTGCAGGGGCAGCGCGTTGTCCGCGGCTTGTTATGAACTACCGCAACCAATGGCCATCGCTTACCGGCACATTTGTCACCACAAGCGCCAGCTATGATCAACATGTGGAAACCATACAAGGCGGACTTGGAGTGATAGTGATGAATGACCGCGCAGCACAAGGCACACTCAATACAACTACCCTCAGTGGAATTTATTCATATCAGCAGCCCATTAGCCGGAAGTTTTCCATCAAAGCTGGCTTGCAAGCCACGTACCTGCAGAAGTCGTTGGACTGGAACAAGCTCACCTTTGGAGACATGATAGACCCGCGTAAAGGATTTATCTATACCACTCAGGACATTCCCCGTGGCGGAAAAGTGAATGCCGTGGACTTCTCAGCCGGACTTTTAGGATATAGCGATGTGGTCTATGGTGGAGTAGCAGTACATCACCTGAACGAACCCAATGAATCCCTTATAGTAGGCACCAGCCGCTTGCCAATGAAGTACACAGTGCATGCAGGTGCAGTGATACCGATAGAAAAGAAAAAGCGCGATGGAGATGCCAAACTTTCACCCAATGTGCTTTATCGCAGGCAAGGTGAATTTCAGCAACTGAATCTAGGACTTTATGTGAATAAAGGCCCATTAGTAGCTGGCTTGTGGTTCAGGGGTTTACTTTTTGGGGAGAAATACCGCGACTCATTCATAGCAACCATTGGTATTCAAACTGATGTGGTTCGTTTTGGCTATAGCTATGACGTAACTATTTCAGAGCTTACTCCGTCTACAGGCGGTTCTCACGAGGTTTCGTTGGGTATCAATTTCGAGTGTCGTAAGAAAAAAGTGAAGTTCCGCACAATAGCGTGCCCCTCTTTTTAGTTCTGGCACTTGCATATATTGCAACCGCATAAACCAAAACAATAGGAAATCATGAAAATCGTTTTGAAATCATTTATGTGCGTGGGTGCTATTGCACTCATTGTGCTATCCGGCTCTTGCGGCAAGATTCGCTCAGGAGCCACAGGTTGGTCTTACAATGAAAAGGACAACGGAGGATTTGAAAGACCAGAATATGTTGAACAAGAGACAGGACCCGGGCTTGTCCTCATCGAGGGCGGAACATTTACCATGGGTCGTGTTGAGGACGATGTCACCTTCCAGTGGGATAACAATCCCAGAAATGTGACAGTTTCCTCCTTCTACATGGACGAAACTGAGGTAACTAATCAGTATTGGCGGGACTACCTGCACTGGCTCAAATTAGTGTATGGTGATTCCTATCCTGAAATCTGCAACCGGGCGCTACCTGATACCAACATCTGGCGAGAGTTGATGGAATACAACGAACCTTATGTTGATTATTACCTGCGCCATCCGGCTTACAATGATTATCCTGTGGTTGGGGTTTCATGGCTTCAAGCCAATGACTATTGTGTATGGAGAACAGACCGCGTGAATGAAATCATCCTCATTCGTGAAGGTTTGTTGGTGCATAGCCCAACAGGTCAGGCTGATGATGAACATTTCACAACAGACACCTATCTCGCTGGTCAATATCAGGGAGAGAACGCGGCAAGCGGAGTAGAAGACTACAGCCCGAAAGGCACTGGCTCGCGCAACGTGCGTATGGAAGATGGAATATTGTTGCCGCGCTATCGTTTGCCTACCGAAGCAGAGTGGGAATTCGCAGCGCTTGGCCTCATTGGTAACTCATTTCAGGAATTGGTTACTGAACGCAGAACCTATCCATGGAACGGACACTATGTACGTAACGATGACAATGGAGGTCGCTTCTTCGGAACTATGCGTGCCAATTTTGTGCGTGGCAGTGGTGACATGATGGGTGTTGCAGGATATCTTAATGACAATGCAGATATAACCTCACCAGTATATGCTTATCCACCGAACGATTACGGATTGTACAACATGGCTGGCAACGTATCGGAATGGGTGTTGGATGTATATCGCCCGCTGTCACCTGACGACAAGAGCGAGTTCCGTCCTTTCCGTGGAAACGTTTACAAAACACGCGTGCTGAATTCAGATGGTTCGTTTGCAGATAAATATGACAAGAACTACTATGACATTACCGCGGTGAGTAAATTCTTTCAGGACTATCAAAAGACGGCAGGTCCGAAATTAGTAGCTACTCAATTGACCCTGCTTGATGAATGCAATACCTTGATTCAAAAAGCGGCTGATCTGGAAAAGGAACAGAAATTTGAAGAAGCCCAGGAAACAATGCAGGAGGTGCTTGAAAAAGTAGTGGATACCGAAGAAACCATTGGTGCTGAATTGCGTGATGGTATGAGCGACTACATCATGGCAACTCCCGGTGAAGCCAAGAATAGAAATGTAACTGTGGAAGAAAACATAGATCGCAGAAACTACCGCAAAGCAGATTACATAGACTATGTGGATGGTGATTTCCAAAGTAGCATATACTATTATGACCCCGATAAAGAACCCGATCAGAACAGGATGTATGAGTGGGGCAATACCACTTTGATAAATAATCGATCAAGAGTATATAAAGGGGGCAACTGGAGAGATCGTGCTTACTTCACCATTCCGGGTACACGTAGATTCCTTGATGAACGCAGAAGCATGGCTACACTCGGATTTCGATGTGCCATGGATAGGTTGGGAAGCCCGACAGGGATTGGCGGAAAAGAATAAAAGACTTTTGTTTATACAATACAATAAAAGCCCTGATGCATTTGCATCAGGGTTTTTAGTTTTGGTGAATGCACGAAAGAATTCTTGAACAGTTTCTGAAAGTAAAATCAGTGACAACGGATACACGAAAGATTCCGGCCGATGCTATTTTCTTTTGCCTGAAAGGTGCCAATTTCAACGGCAATCAATTTGCAAAGCAGGCTCTGCACCTAGGTGCATCCATGGTGGTGGCTGATGAGGCAGATGCTAAGGGAGAAGAAAGAATTGTCATTGTAGAAAACGCCCTGTCATCATTGCAAGAATTAGCACGCGATTACCGCCTGACCTTTTCCATTCCTTTCCTGGCAATAACGGGAAGTAATGGCAAGACCACAACCAAAGAATTGATGCGCGATTTGTTGACAAGGAAGTATCGCGTACATGCTACTCAGGGTAATCTAAACAATCACATTGGCGTACCACTCACATTGCTTTCAATGCCTCCGAATACAGAATTTGCCATCATCGAAATGGGGGCAAACCATCAGGGAGAAATAAA
Organism: Flavobacteriales bacterium; assembly: GCA_046155615.1. Lineage (GTDB taxonomy): Bacteria > Bacteroidota > Bacteroidia > Flavobacteriales_D > Sanyastnellaceae > JANNVZ01. The sequence goes on from JBJXFP010000006.1 coordinate 27,629, forward strand.
AAGTTATTGTCAATATGCGTTGCCAGATTATGGATTGATAACCAACATGGGTAAGGCGCACTTAGAGGGATTTGGCGGCATAGAAGGTGTGCGAAGAGGTAAGAAAGAGTTGTATGATTTTGTGCACGCCACAGGGGGCAAACTTTTCGTCAACACTGAGCTGCAAGATCTTCGTGAAGCTGCCCAAGGAATGGATACAGTTGAATACGGCTTCCAAACTGGCGGTTTAAATCTGAATGTAATTTCTGAAAGCCCATCGCTTGTGTATGCGAGTGAATATTCAGCCATGAGAAGAGAAGTGGCTACACAGCTTGCAGGCGCATATAACCTGTACAACATTGCATCGGCTGTGGCTGTGGGCCGCTATTTTGGCGTGAACGAGAATCAGATTCATGATGCGATAGAAGCCTACACACCGGAAAACAACCGATCTCAGCTATTGAAAACAGCGAACAACATACTCATAATGGATGCATACAACGCCAATCCGAGCAGCATGGAGCATGCACTGATGAGCCTTTCGCGGCAAAATGACAAACACAAATTTTTTGTGATGGGTGACATGCGCGAATTGGGTGAAGAATCTGAAGTGGAACATCGGCTTATTTTGGCACAGGCCGCGAGCTTGGGCCTGAATGGCGTTGTTGTCGGGCCTATTTTCAAAAAATTAGAAAATGAATTTTCCTTCCCTGCTTTTAATGACAACAATGAAGCACGTGAATACTTAGATCAACTGGAATTGGAAAATCACCTGATACTTGTGAAAGGCTCACGCGGTATCAGGTTAGAAGAAGTAGTCTCGGCACTCTGAATTTTTACGCACGTATTTTCGGCCCAATACAACTCCGTGATGAAGAACTTTATTGAAGAATTGAAATGGCGAAGAATGCTGCATGACGCTATGCCTGGAACAGAAGCGATGTTGCAAAATGGGATCGCTAAGGGCTATGTCGGTTTTGATCCGACTGCAGATTCGCTTGGTGTTGGCAATCTTGTGCAGGTAATGACACTACTTCATTTTCAGCACTGTGGTCACAAACCAATTGCATTGATTGGTGGTGCAACCGGTATGGTGGGTGATCCAAGCGGCAAATCGCAAGAACGAAATCTTTTGGACGAGGAAGCGCTGCGACATAACCAGGCATGTCAGCAAAAGCAACTTGAGAAATTTCTTGATTTCAATTGTGGCGAACGTTCTGCGCAGTTGGTGAACAACTATGATTGGTTCAAAGATTTTGGTTTTCTTGAATTCATCCGTGATGTTGGGAAGCGCCTTACAGTGAATTATATGATGGCTAAAGATTCAGTGAAAAACCGCATCAGTGGTGAGGATCGCGAGGGAATGAGTTTTACAGAATTTACTTATCAATTGATTCAGGGTTATGATTTCTATTATCTCTGGAAGAATCAAGGTGTCATGATTCAGATGGGTGGAAGCGACCAATGGGGAAACATCACCACAGGGACAGAGCTGATAAGAAGGATGGATGGTGGTGAAGCATTTGCCCTGACTACTCCGTTGATAAAGAAGGCGGACGGAACCAAATTCGGGAAGACTGAGGGTGGTAACCTCTGGCTTGATCCGAAGAGAACTTCACCTTACAAATTCTATCAATTCTGGTTGAATGCAAGTGATGCTGATGTTGCGAACTACATCCGAATTTTTACTTTAATGTCAGAGGAAGAGATTAATTCTATAGAAAGCGAACACGCCAAAGACCCTGGTCAACGCGTTTTGCAGAAGGCTCTTGCCAGGGATATTACACTTCGTGTTCATTCTGAACAAGACTATCAGCAGGCGTTGGCAGCATCAGAAATTCTCTTTGGTAAATCCACCGATGAAGATTTGAAGCAGTTGAATACTGAAACACTGCTTGATATTTTTGAAGGTGTGCCACAGGGAACTGTTGCCAAAGCTGAAATTGAGAATGGCATTGCAATCAATGAGGTGTTAGTTAAGAGCGGATTTATAGCATCTAACGGGGAGGCGAAGCGCGCACTTCAGGAAAACAGCGTAAGCGTGAATAAAATGAAAATTGATGCATCACGCATCATTCAAAAGGAAGATTTGCTGAATGGAAAATTTGTCTTGCTACAGCGAGGCAAGAAAAACTACTTCTTACTTAGGGCTGAATAATTCGAAAATGTTCATACTCATCAATAACCAGGTCACCAAACCTGCCTGCCGGCAGACAGGTCAACACGCAGATAGGCATGTGGGGTAGAATAGGCGCTTTCATATTGAGACAACGATTGGCAGTAGCTGTTGTGCTATTGCTGCTCACTGTTTTTATGGGCTATCATGCACAGCATGTGCGCATGAGTTACAAGTTTGGCGGCATACTTCCGGAGGACGACAGTACTTATGTGGAGTATCAGAAATTCATCAACCAGTTCAGCGAAGACGGCAATGTATTGGCCATCGGCTATCGCGATGAGAGGATATGGGAGATGAACAACTTCAACAAGTGGCGCAACCTTGTGGATGATTTGAAAAAAGTGCAAGTGGATGTAGATGGTGTGATGGTGAATACTGTGGACAGCGTGTTTTCGGTTTCGCACTGTTATGATCTCATCATGGACACCACGAATATTCGCTTTCAATTTGTACCTGTCATTCAAAATGAAATCAATACTCAGGAAGAATTGGATAGCCTGAAGAACAGAATCTATTCGCTTCCTTTTTATGAAGGCCTGCTTTACAAAGACAGCACAAATGCGGGTTTGATGATGGTATTTGTAAATGCCGAGCTTTTCAATTCGGAAAACAGAGGCGATGCCGTAGAGCGCATGATTGCGTTGAGCGATCAGTTTACTGAAGACACGGGGATCAAAACTTTTGTAAGTGGATTGCCATACATCCGGACAATAATGACGACCAAGGTGAAAGGCGAATTGAAATTCTTCACGTTGCTTGCAGGCGTTATATGCATGGCTTTGCTTTTCATCTTCTTCCGCAGTGCGAAGGTGACATTGGTAGTGATGAGTGTGGTAGTGATAAGTGTGGTTGTCGCCATGGGAACTATCGCATTGTTCGACTACCCAATCACAGCACTTATGGGATTGATACCACCGCTGATGATTGTGACCACGGTGCCCAACTGTATTTATCTCGTCACAAAATATCATCAGGAATATTCACGCTATGGAAACAAGACACGCGCATTAGCCCGTGTGGTGCAGAAAGCAGGAGCTGCTGCATTCATGATCAACGCAACCACTGCTGTTGGTTTTGCCACATTCATTTTTACCTCAAGTGATCTGCTGGTACACTTCGGTGTCATAGCAAGTTTGAATTGCATGCTGGCATTTTTCCTTTCTCTGCTGGTGTTTCCGGTGGTGTATAGTTATCTGCCTGCTCCCAAAGAGAAGCACCTCGGCCACCTCAGTAGTCCATGGCTTGAAAAGATTTTAGATGCACTTGTGCGGTTGGTGATGTACAGGAGAAAAGCCATTTACATCACAACAGCAGCTCTTACTCTTGGTTGTGTGTATGGCATTTCCAGAATTCAAACCACAGGGAATATTGTAGATGACATTCCGGACAGTGATCGCGTAATTACCGATTTGAAATGGTTCGAAAACAACTTCAATGGCGTGATGCCATTTGAAATTTTGGTGGATGGAAAGAAGAAGGGACAAATAACATCGCAGCGAAATCTGGGCCGCATCGAAGACTTGCAGATACTGCTCGACACATTCCAACTCAGGCTACAAGACACCACCATTCATCCATTTTCGCGATCACTTTCTATTGTGGATGCAGGCAAGTTTGTGAAGCAAGCATTCTATGATGGTGACCCGGAGTACTACACACTCATCTCGCGCGATGAGCAAAGTTTCATAGCACCTTATCTGGAAGGTGACAGCTACAATACACGCGGAGTAGAAAAAACATTTCTGGACAGCGCAAAGTCCATGACACGCATAAGTAGTCAGGTGCGCGACATCGGCACTCACGACATGGACAGGCTGATGCGCGAGATAAAACCACAGATTGACAGCATATTTAATCCTAAATCCTTTCATGTTACTTTGACAGGAACATCTGTCATTTTTCTGGAAGGAACCAACTATCTCGTGGGCGATTTGTTCAGCAGTTTGTTCTTCGGAGTCTTGCTCATATCATTGATGATGGCTGTTATGTTCTGGAGCTTCCGCATGGTGCTCATCTCATTTGTGCCCAACATCATTCCGCAGTTGATGACAGCCGGCATCATGGGTTTTTGTGATATACCGCTGAAGCCATCAACCATACTCGTATTCAGCATAGCGCTGGGTATTACAGTGGACAACACCATTCATTACTTAGCAAAATACCGTCAGGAGTTGAAGCATCACAATTGGAAAATAAAAGAGAGTGCGCTGCTTGCTATACGCGAAACTGGTGCAAGCATGGTTTACACTTCGATAGTGCTGCTATTCGGTTTTGGTTGTTTTGCCATCTCAGAATTTGATGGTTCGCGCGCATTGGGTGTACTCACCGCAGTAACCATATTGGTGGCCATGTTCACCAACCTTATTGTTTTGCCTGCCTTGCTCTTATCGTTCCAACGAAGCGTTACAACCAAAGCCTTTAAAGAACCATTCTTTGTGATGATGGATGAAGAAGATGAACTGCATTACACCGATTTGGAAATAAAAAAATTAGATGACACAAATCCAAATTGATTGACGGAACTCAGAGTTCTCTTTATTCATGAATCTCCCAATCACCATTTCTCCAAGTCAACAAGTAAAAAAATGAAAGGAATCATATTAGCAGGAGGTAGTGGCACAAGGCTCTATCCGCTCACACTTGCAGTAAGCAAACAACTGATGCCTGTGTTCGACAAGCCGATGATTTATTATCCGCTTTCTACACTTATGCTGGCTGGTATTCGCGATATACTTATCATTTCTACTCCACACGATTTACCTGGTTTTCAGCGCTTGCTTGGCGATGGCCAACAGATAGGTTGCAACTTCTCCTACAAGATTCAGGAAACTCCCAATGGACTTGCGCAAGCATTTGTGTTGGGTGAACAATTCATTGGCAATGAAAAAGTAGCACTTGCTCTTGGCGACAATATTTTTTATGGTCAGGGCTTTGGCAAATTGTTGCGCAAAAATGTGGACATAAATGGCGGATTGGTTTACGCCTACCACGTAACTGATCCTCAGCGCTACGGTGTGGTGGAGTTTGACAAAGACAACCACGCAATTTCCATAGAAGAAAAACCGCAACAACCAAAGAGCAACTACGCGGTTCCGGGTTTGTACTTCTACGACAACGATGTGGTGCGCATAGCGAAGCAATTGAAACCAAGCGCGCGCGGTGAGTATGAAATTACCGATGTAAACAAAGAATATCTGCGCACAGGAAAACTCAAAGTGCAGAAAATGGATCGTGGCACTGCATGGTTAGACACAGGCACATTCGCCTCGCTGATGCAGGCCGGACAATATGTGCAGGTGATAGAAGAACGACAGGGACTCAAAATAGGCTGCATAGAAGAGGTAGCATGGCGCATGAACTACATTGATGATGCACAGCTCGAACGCATTGCACAGCCATTGGTGAGCAGTGGCTATGGGCGCTACCTGATGGAGCAAATACAGGCGGGCAAATAATCTTTAGGTTTTTTAGAGTTCGGATATGAGCTGCACCTTTATTTCATATATAGATTTCAGTTCCTTGTCATTGGTAAGAAACAAATCACAATTTGATGCTATAGCTGCTGCAATTTGAACACTGTCAAAAGCTTTCATCGTGACATATTTCTTGCGCAATTGAACCGAATGTTTAGAAATATTCAGGTCAATTGAGATTACTTCAAATGGCATTTCAATCAAGCAATTCTCAAAATCTGTTATCAATTGAAAGTTTTCATTTCTGGCTGGCTTCACTGTGAATTCATGATGAGTTAGCACACTTGTCACCAACACTGCCGCCATTTCCATTTCACCAATAATGAAACCTGAAACCACAGGGAAATACTCTGAATGAGTTTCCATCCAATAGATAAACGGTGCAGTGTCAAAAAATATGCGCTTAGCCACGGTCGGATGCTCTTTGTTGGTTTACATATTCTTGTGCATCCTGCTGCCATACACCATGCGCGGAATCTTTGTATTTCTCAAAGATGCTTTTGGTGTGTTCGGACCTTTGCATTCTTTTCAAAAGTTCTCTCAGAAATATTTCGAGTTCACTGGATGAAAGTGAATTGGATTCAAGCAATAATTTTTCTACAAGGGACATGATTTGAAATTTTTACGAAGGTAAATACAGCTTACTTATTTGACTATTAAGTTCATTGAACCCCAACATTTGTAAAAATCATAACAATCACAGCATACAACGAGGCTTCAGAAAATAGTTCCCGTGCCATACAGCAATCCCCAGCAGTCAATTCCAAAAGAGTAACTCGTGCCGACATACATCGAAACACTTTCACCTTTCCACAACCTGATGCGCCCGGCCATTATGGGGGCGAACAACAATTTTTTGTCTTGAGTAATGAGCACACTGAGCAGTGGCCCCATCTCAAATTCGAGGCGGGTCTTTTCATCTACATCCCACGCAAAAGGTCTGTATTGCAATCCAAATCCAAATGTGGGTGATGCTTTTTCATTGGTCAGATTTCCGTTTATCAGGAATTGTTTTGTTTCTGTAGCGAGATTAAAAAATACAGGGATACGAATTTTTTTCTCCGGTCTGAATTCTGCAAGAAGCAAGATAGAAGTAGTAGGTACAACTACTGCATCTGAGTTGCGCAAGTCCACCACACGGCTGTTCGAGATGAAAAGAACAGAACGACCAAAAGAAATTTCGAAGAGCTTGGCGCGTTTTGTTGTATCCGCATTTTGTGCATGTACACAGTGCGCAATGAGTAGCATCAAGGCACAGAAAAATACTTTTCTCTTCAGACCGATCATGGAGTGTGTTGTGATGGATTGCTTCAAATTCATTTCAGCCCAAAGTGTTTCTCCGCCATTTCGCGGATGTTGTCGCCAATGGCCAATGCAGCAGTGGCCGCAGGTGATGGTGCATTGAGCACGTGTATGCTGTGGTCGGTGTATTCTATCCGGAAGTCATCGCGTGTGTCGCCATCATCGCGCAGTAGCAATGCGCGCACACCTGCGCGGCCGGGTTCTATGTCATCCATGGTAAGCGAGGGTATCAGGCCTTGTAGTGTTTTCAGAAAAAGTTTTTTTGAAAAAGCCCTGCGGTATTCTTTGATGCCGTAGCTCATGTTGTTGAAGAACAAACGCCATGTGCCGATGTACGAGAGCGCATCCATGGTATCACTCAGGCTGAAGTCTGTTTTGCCATAGCCTTCGCGCTTGAAGCTGAACACTGCATTAGGCCCGCACTCTATGCTGCCGTCAGTCATGCGTGTGAAGTGCACACCCAGAAAGGGAAAATCAGGATTCGGAACTGGATAGATGAGATGACGCACTTTGTGTTTTGCCTGTTCAGTCAGTTCATAATAGTCGCCACGAAATCCAACAACTTTTTCTTTCAGCTTCACGCCATCTTTTTTGGCCAACCTGTCTGCCTGCAAGCCCCCGCAGAAAATCAACTTGTCAGCAGAGTAAACCGCTCGTGTGGTTATCACACGCATCTTATCACCATCACGCTCGAATGAAAGTGCTTCTTCGCTGGTGTGCACCGCGCTGCTTTCATTTTTTGCCTTAGCTATCTCAGCCATCTTGCCAGTAGCTCCGCGAAAGTCAATGATGCCGGTGCAGCCGACATGTATACCTGCAATTCCCACACAGTGTGGTTCTATCTCACGTATTTCATCAGCAGTTACCCTGCGCATATCTTCTATGTTGTTCTGCACACCATGGTTCCATATTTTTTCCATGTGTGGCAGTTCTGATGTGTTGGTAGCCACTATCAGCTTACCACAGATGTCGTGTGCTATGTTGTTGGCTCGTGCAAATTGCACAAGCTCTTTGCGGCCATTCACACAGTTCACGGCCTTTTGCGAACCCGGCTTGTAGTAAATACCTGAGTGTATTACTCCGCTGTTGTGGCCGGTTTGATGGCCTGCAAGCGCGTTCTCTTTTTCCAGCAATAGGATATTCAATTCAGGAAATGCAAGTTGCATTTTGTACATGGTAGCTGCACCTACTATGCCTCCGCCTACTATGATGATGTTGAAGTGTTGTGTCAAAATGAGTGTGGAATAAGTAAGGCGAAAATAAAAGTAGCACCATGTGCGCTTCGATTTCATTGCATTTAGTTTGCCTGCTCATACACTGAGCACATGAATGTGACCCTACCACCCTATCTGAAAGCAGGTGATACTATTGGTATAGCCGCTACCGCCCGATGGATTTCGCCCGATGCATTGCAGACAGCTATCGAAACTTTTCACAGTTGGGGCTTGCGCACAAAACTTGCAACCAATCTCCATACGCGCTATTTCCAACTCGCAGGCAATGATGAAATGCGATCAGTTGAGTTGCAAAAGTTGATGGATGATGATGAGGTGAAAGCCATCATCATGGCGCGTGGCGGCTATGGCACTGTGCGCGTCATTGACAAGCTTGACTTTACCAGGTTTTTAGAAAAGCCCAAATGGATATGCGGCTACAGCGACATCACCGTGTTGCATGAAAGGCTGAACAGATTTGGCGTAGCTACTATTCATAGCACCATGCCCATTTCTTTTCCGATGGCTACTGCCGCGGCCATTGAGTCATTGCGCGCGTGTCTTTTTGGCCAAATGAAAACCATGGATTGGAATACGGAAAGTGTAAATGACATGCTACCGGAATTGAAATCGCTTCCAATGCTTGGTGGTAATTTGTCAGTGCTATACAGTGTGTTGGGAAGCCACAACAATTTGAATCAGCAAGACAGCATTTTATTTATAGAAGATGTAGATGAAATGCTTTACCACGTTGATCGTATGTTGATGGGTCTGAAACGTTCCGAATTTTTTCACCGGGTGAAAGCAATCATAGTGGGTGGCATGACCCAGATGAAAGACAACACGCGCGCACATGGTTTTGCTGATGACAACGGATGGGGCTATACAGCCGAGCAATCTGTGAAGCGCATAGCAGATGAATTGAATATTCCTGTGCTTACCAATTTTCCGGCTGGTCACCAAGACAACAACTGCGCTTTCTATCTTGGCATGCCCATCACTATGAAAGTGGAAAAACACAAAGTGGTGATTGAATATCTGAGTTGATATGCAATCACCACTTTGTGGATTTGTTGCAGTGGGTGTTTACCTCAATATGGTCACGTGCCCTTCATATACTTCTATCTTTCCATCGAACAGGGCTTCTACTTCCAATCGCCACACATAGGTGTCCTGGTTCACATAATATTCGCCACCATCGCTGCCACCTGTCCATGCCTTTTCAGGATCTTCGGTGTAGAATAGCGGGTCGCCCCAGCGGTTGAATATCCAGAAGTGATAAGTACCACCTTTATAGCCTGTCACTACTGGTAAGAAAATATCGTTGATACCATCACCATCAGGTGTGAAGGTGTTCGGAACAAACACTCCGAGAACAGCCTCTACAAGAATGTCCTGACACAAGGTATCCGCACAGCCATACTCTGTGGTGGCTGTCAGGCATACAGGATACACGCCCATGTCAAAAGCCGGGAAAGTGTGTATCGGATTTATTTGCGATGAAGTGGAGTTGCCATAAAAATTCCAGAAGTAAGTCTCTGCTCCTTCGGTCAGGTTTATCATCTGAATGCTGTCATGCACCAGCACTGTCACAGGCTGTGGTTCCCAGGTAAAATCCACTTCAGGGTAGCCATGTACTATGATAGGGTCGGTCAGTGTATCGCTACCTACACAGCCATGCAGCGTGGTGAGTGTGAGCGATGGGAAAAACTCAGCATACAATGTGGGCGTTGAATAAATATTCATGGTGGTATCAAATTCGTTGGAACTGTTACCATCATCAAATTCCCAGTATGAACTCACCAATGAATCATTCACAGGAAGTGAAACATCATAAAACCAAACCTCAAGCGGCCAGCAACCTTCCAGGGTGTCGGTTTCGAAAAGTACTTCGGGCGTATCCCACACATGTACACATACTGTGTCGCTCAGTGGTACACTGCATTGGTCGTCAGCAATTACCATGTAGCAAGTTGCGAATAGCGGACACACATTCACCGTATCATTTACCGAAAGGATGTTTATGTCATTGGGCAATTCAAACCACTCAATACTTACATTTCCATTGCCACCGCCAACTTCCACAATCAAATCAATACAATCGTATTCGCAGATAGAAACCGAGTCAGCACCATTTTGCAAATCCATAGTAATGGCAGGATAGAGCGTGGCTTCTACTAACACAGTGTCACTGAAGCATCCAAGCTGATCCAGTGCCACACCATAAGCGCTCACATCTTCTATCATATCAAAGCACCATGGATTGTCGGAACTGAGTAGTATGTTCATGTCAATGTCTTCATACCAATCTACAGCCAGCCCACCGGTGCCACCTGCCGGCACAGCCGCGAAGCATGCTTCATCTTCATAGCAGAAAGTATCTTCAGTCCACACCGCGTTGAAGGTGATGTCAGGTGAAATATTGTCAATACAAACTGTGGAGTCGGTGGAGCAATAAACACCGGGCGCTACTTCGAACAAAGTCTGAATGTCGTAGCAGCAATCTTCTAATCCGCAGAATTGCCAGCTATCAGAAAACACTAATGTGTCATAACCACAACCGTTGATGAAGATGGAGGTGGTATTGTCTATCACCTCAATGCATCCCAAATCATATTCGCATACCGGAGGTGTTATGTTAATGATGTCAATGAATTCAGGCAGGCGCTCTTCTATTTCTAAACTTCCGCTGATGCTGCAGCCAATGGCATCTGTAATGGTGAAGTTGTATATGCCGGGACAAAGGTCAGTTTCATTGATGTTGTCAATATCACCTGTCACAATGAACGGCCCGAATCCACCAAGTATGGTGATGTGTATTTCACCGTTGCAGGTGTTGAAGCAAACTTCTTCGGTATAGTCAATGAGCGTATCCAATGGCTCACCGGTGTAAACAGTGATGCTGTCCACAGAGGCACACGAAACCAGCGGATGGTTTTCGGTACCTGTCACAAAGTATTCAGCCGTTGCACTCGGGCACACCACCACGTTGCTGCCTGGGCCTCCGGCAAAATTGTCACCCGGATCCCATACATAAGATGTAGCACCTGCTGCTGTCAGTGTGGTGCAATCACCTGCACACAGTGAGTCAGGATTAGCAGTGGTGGTCACCACAGGATAATCGAAGTAGGTGACAGAAACATCATCAGTGCTTTGGCAACCACCTATAGTGGTGGTTACTGTTAGGTCGCAGTTGCATGTGCCAGCGGTATTGCTGTTCAGTGTGGGTTGTTCTATGTTGCTTGCGCCCACTATATAGTTGGGTGCACAGAGCCATGAGTAACTAACTCCAGCTTGTCCGCTCATTGTGCCTATCTGTACATCGTTGCCAACACATTCTTCCAAGTCGGGGCCTGCATTTGCCGCAGGCAATGCTATTTCTGTAACAGTGATGATATCGCCAAGCGCACTGATGCAGCCGAGGGCATCTTCCACCGATACAATTTCATAATCGCCCGGAGTGGACACATTCCAATCATCTCCATCCACAAGAGCAAGATTAGGAAACAGAATTTCAGGTGTGATGAACACAGCAGCGAACGGGCCATTGGCACCCACTATATCGAGGGTTATGGTCGCATCAGCTCCATCGCAATACGATACCTGATTGGCAGTCCAGGTTACTATCGGCAATGGGTTTACTGTGATGATAGATGCAACACCGTCTGTGTTGTTTTCACAACCATTGGCATCTTCCACACTGGTAATGAAATATGATCCGGCTCCGCTTACGCAATACAGATTGTATGGTGATGGTGCGGGTATTCCCGGTATCACTTCATTTGTTCCATCTGGATCATCTATCGTTACTTCCAAAGGTGCAGTGCCTGTAAATGCAATAGAGAAACAATGCTGATCACCCGTGCATATAGCTGCGCTGCCACTCAATGTAGCAGTTGGCAATGGGTTAATTACTACGTTAACGCTTCCCATCACTGCTCCGGTGCAAAGGTTGCCAAGGGGGGCTGGCCCTGTACTTACTGAGTTGAGGTCGTAAGTGCCTGCCACATTTACCGTGATGTTGTGCGGGTCATTGGACGTGGTAATTGTTTCATCAGCAGCAACAGGATGATCCAAGACAAAAGTCCACGGGCCTGTTCCGGTGAAATTAATTTCTAAGGTCACACTTTCACCCTGACAGACAGTGTTGTCCAAAGTGCTGAGTGTTGCCGTTGGTGTTTCGTACCATGTTATAGGTTGGCAATTGGAGAAATCTATATAAGGCGCAACTAAGCCTGTGTTTACCAAACCACCTGCAACACCATCACCTGCTACTGCCACCATGTAGTAAGTAGTGCCGTAGGTCATGGGAGCACCAAAAGTGAATGTGGCTGAAATTGCATTTGGATTGCCGGGAATACCTACCATGGTGGTAAGCGGATTGATGCAATCAGTGCAGAGTACCCACATCATATCATCATTGGCATCAAGGCTGGAATCGTTGTTATACGTTCCACCGGCAGCTACTGCTCCGCACAGGCTCAGGGCTGCATTGCTCATGGTGCCTGCATCGGTCACATCGGGGCAGGTAAAGTTGTTCGTGTTCTCCACTATGCTGTTGCAGTTGTTCACATCACTGAAGGTCCAGGATGCTGCTGCAGTTCCGGAGTCTATCCAGTCTGTAGTAAAGGTGGTAGCTGGGGCAAATACGCCACCGTTTCCTCCTGCAAGCTCGTCATAAGGAGCTTCACCACCACTCAATGTATATACTACCTGATACTCGTAGGGTGTAAC
>JBJXFP010000026.1:0-9384 GCA_046155615.1 Flavobacteriales bacterium
AGTTCTTCGCGCGAGCGTATCTGGCCTTTTTCCATATCCCACATAAGTGCTCCTACTACTTTGCCTACAAACAAAATGGTAGGGGAAAATTTGTTCTCGTCATCGGCCAAGGTGTTTTGGTTTGCAATACCAAATGTATAGGCAAAACCACCTCTCCTACCAAATAATTCCCCCATTGTTTGTATCAAACCACTGAGCAATGTCAAGGAAGTTTTCGCCCATTTTACTACACTTATATATATAGGTGTAATGACACAGTTCGGTGAACGCTCCCCCCTTCATTCGTTATCTACACGCAAGTCATAGACATCTACACGCACGTTATAGACATCTACACACACGTCATAGGTATCTACACGCAAGTCGTAGACATCTACACGCAAGTCGTAGACATCTACACGCACGTTGTAGACATCTACACGCACGTCATAGACATCTACACGCAAGTCGTAGACATCTACACGCACGTTATAGACATCTACACGCACGTTGTAGACATCTACAAGGAGGATGCAGACCGTGACGAAAAGTGCCTTGTTGATAATTTTTCTATTCTCATACCCATCAATATATGTATTGGTCGAAAATGTTTTCTTTTTTGAAACGTGTTTGTGGAGGCTCGCGTTCAAACCTCCAGTTGTCAGCACAAAGTTGACATATAACAAACAACAAAACCTTCATTCTATTATGAACAACGATTTCAAAAAAATTAAAGCCGATATTTATGGAATACGTATCGCGCTATTCATCTTAAGCTGTAAGACCTATATTGGAAATCTGCTTAACAACACCAACTTCGTGCTGGACCCTACACCTGCCGCAGCAGCTGCTAAGCTGAGCGAACTGGAGAGTGCGCAGGGCCGCATGAATTCGGGCGACCGCACAGCAAAGCCTGAAAGAAACAGTGCCATGAACTGGTTGAAGGCAACTATAGGCGCATGGGTGACGCAGATAAATGGACAGGCCAATGGCGACACCACCAAGCTGGAAACCACAGGTATGCCCTTTGTGAAAGAACGCACACCGCGCCCTGCGCCTAAGAAAGTGTCTCGTATCACTGCTAAAAATGGATTACAAAGTGGTATTGGTTTACTCTCGTGGACAGGAGATAAAAATGCGGATTATTTCCGTCTTGAAACTTCTGAGGATGGCAACATTTGGCATCAGCAGGCTATTGTAACCAGCAATCGTCATCAGGTGGATGGACTCACCACAGGCAATCAATATAAATTTCGTGTTTGCGGTGGCAATCATGCAGGTCTTGGTGCTTATAGCGAAATAGCAACACTGATGGTGGCCTAATCGCAAAACTGCAATTACTGATAGAAAACATATAAGTATCTAATCTTTGAAAAGCCCTTTGCAAACACCCTTGCAAAGGGCTTTCCGCTTTCCTATACTTGGCACTCATGCACCACATCAACCCCTCGTACAACGAAGTAATAAAAGACCTTGCCATGCGCCTTACCGACCTGATGACTGAGACCCTGCACGCAGCAGGCCACCTGCACCTGATGAATACCAACCCCGACCTTTCGAAAAAAATAATAGAAACAGGCAGCCTATATGTGCACGATGAAGATGCACTGCTGGCCAGCCCCGACCCCATGGTGCAAGCCATAATGCGCACACACAAAGATGCTGAGAAGGCATTAGCCACATTAGACGCCTACTGGCTTACAACACCCAACTGGGCACGGGGGGAAGAGATATAACAATTGGCAATTTGCAAACTGACAATTTGCAAACTTCAGACTACGTGTTCTATTGCAAAGCACCAAATCAACCCCGCAGTAGCAAGCAAATCAACAAGTCAACAAGTCAACAACTCAACAAATCAGAAAATGCTACACCAAATACAACACCGCGCCCGCTACAACAACGTAGTGAAAGAACTGCTGGATCAGCTTCCCGACTTCCATGCAGAGATGGGCGTGTACAGCCGCCTGCTGGCCATGGAGAGCACCTACAAAGAATGGACACAGCAACAGAGCGATGACAGCAAGGCATACATTACCGATGACATGCTAACCCTGAGCGATGATGCCTGCACACAGGCCACACACGAGATAACGGCCAGCGTGCTGCGCCTGCTCTATCACCTTGACGACTATTGGCGCACCACTGCTGAGGTGAATGTGGAGGAGAATTGAAAGTGAAAAATTTCAACTATCACCTTATGTCACAACCGTGCAAGGGGTCAGCAGTGTGCTCCCCGAAATGCTGCCAAAATCTCCATGTGCTTCTTTCTGTTATCATACAAACGCTTCTTCGCACATTTCCACTTGCTCTGCCATGCAAAACTCCGGCTCGGCACACACAACCACTGACACATTGCGTGCATTCAGCTCACACACTTTGCTGAAAGGAATAATGCCGGTTACAAACTGCTCATCACCTCTTTTGTAGTGTTCTTCCACTTGCTGGAACCAGGTGCTCAGCTCCGCATCATCAGCACCCAAGCGAACGAATACGCGCAAAGTGAAATCGTGCGACAATTGTAAATTGTTGTTCTGTTGAAATTTTTTGTACTCGTACCTATAGTCATAGCTGATAGCTGAAATGTCGCTGAGCACAGCGCTGGCCGTGGGGAATGCTCCTGCACCACGCCCACGGAAAAATTGTTTGTCAGCAAAGCAGCCTTCAATCTCCACACCATTGAATACATCGTCCACCTCGTGCAAATTGGAATGTGATGAAACAAACTGCGGCAAAACAAAAGCTGCAATGTGCTCTGCATCTAACTTGTAAGCATGCGCCACCAATTTGATTTTGTATGCATGTTGCCTTGCATATTCTGTTTCTAATTTTCCAATGCGATTGATGCCCGCGTGTACTACATCTTCCGGTTTTGCCATCACACCAAAGGCATGAGCAAGCAATATGACGAGTTTGTTCCTTGCATCCCAGCCTTCCACATCCAATGCCGGGTTGCTCTCTGCATAGCCAAGGAGCTGCGCCTGTTGCAATGCTTCGTCAAACGAAAGATGGTCGCGGTGCATGCGTGTGAGCATATAGTTGGTAGAGCCATTCACAATACCACACAACGATTGCAGCAGGTCGTTGTCGTAATACTCCTCCAGATTGCGTATGACAGGAATGCTGGCGCAACATGCTCCCTCATATAGAAATGGCGTGCCATGCACACGCTGCAACTCCAGCAATTCTTCTAAGTGCTCAGCTATCATCTTCTTGTTTGCACTAACTACTGCCTTGCCATTTTCCAATGCTGTCTTCACTATTTCAAAAGCGGCATCGGCATCATCAATCAGCTCTACTATCACATTTACTTCATCGTTGTAAAGCAATTCATGTGCATACCATGTGAAGTGTTCACGACCAATGGGGCGTTCTTTGTTTTTTTCGTGAACACATATCTTCACTATTTCGGCCCGCAGGCCGGGGTTTGCATTCAGCACATCATACAATCCCTTGCCTACCACACCAAAGCCGAACAGTCCGATTTTTAATTTCTTCCTTTCCATGGGTAGCTATTATTGAGTTAGAAGGTTGGTGTTTGTTGTGCTGAAATCTTTAACCTGCTGCAATGCTTGAGTTATATCAGCTATCAGGTCTTCAGCATCTTCAAGTCCAATGCTCAGTCTGATCAGGCTGTCGGCAACACCTGCAGCCCTTCTTCTCTCAGCCGGTATGCTGGCATGTGTCATGCGGGCCGGATGGCAGAGTAAACTTTTTACTCCGCCTAAGCTTTCAGCCAATTTGAAAAGTTGTGTGCCGGTACAAAATGCTATGGCTGCCTGTTCTGTGTCTTCTTTCAGTTTGAAAGAAACTACTCCACCAAATGCACTTTGCTGCCTTGCAGCAATGTGATGGTTGGTATGCGTTGCCAGTCCTGGATAGAAGACCTCATCCACCTCATCACATGTTGTGAGATATTGTGCAACTTGTAGTGCATTTATGCTGTGTTGCTTCACCCGCAGGTGCAATGTTTCTATGCCGCGTATCACTAAGAAAGAATCAAAAGGAGAAAGAATTGCTCCGCTTGCATTTTGTATGAATTTGATTTTATCACCCCATGCCTGTGTCTTGCTCACCACCACGCCTGCTATCAGATCACTGTGACCTGCGAGGTATTTGGTAGCACTGTGCACTACGATGTCAGCACCAAGTTCTATCGGCTTTTGCAGCGCAGGCGAAGCGAATGTGTTGTCCACACATAGCAGTGCACCATGGGCGTGTGCAATGGCGGCAATAGCTTCTATATCCGAAATTTTCAGTGTGGGATTGGTTGGCGACTCCAGCCATACGAGTTTTGTTTTTGGTGTGATGGAGTCCACCACATTTTCTATTCGCGTGGTATCGCAATAGTTCACATGTATCCCAAATTTTTCGTACACCTGTGTGAACAGGCGAAAAGCTCCACCGTAGATGTCGTCAACGGCAAGTATTTCGTCACCGCTTTGCAGCAGCTTCACCACTGCATCAATGGCTGCAAGGCCGCTGGCAAAAGCGGAGGCGCGTGCTCCGCCCTCCAGTTTTGCAACTATATCTTCCATTGCCTGCCGCGTGGGATTGTTG
The DNA here is from genome assembly GCA_046155615.1 of Flavobacteriales bacterium. Classification (GTDB taxonomy): domain Bacteria; phylum Bacteroidota; class Bacteroidia; order Flavobacteriales_D; family Sanyastnellaceae; genus JANNVZ01. Next base: position 4,540 of record JBJXFP010000026.1, read on the forward strand.
GTGCGGCTGTAGTCGAAGCCCTTGTTCACACCGGGCGCTTGCTGCACATAAGTGGAGGTTTGGTAAATGGGAACTGCTATGCTCCCTGTCTGCTCATCCACAGGTATGCTGTGGATGGCGCGTGTTGTCTCTTTCATTTTTTTCTTGTGTTTTTATTTGAATGAATGGTGTTGGGCGCTTTCGCCAAACTGCTTACACAAGAAATAACAAAGAAGGATTTGCCGGAGTCGCCTTTCCTTTTTCATCGCATGCATGAAAAAAGAAAAAGCTCCTCTGACAAGTCAGAAGAGCTTCGGTATGATGAATTGCTGAGTTGACTCAGCATGTCATTTTATGATGCAACTTCGTATGACTTATCTTCTCTTGCCACATGGGCAAGACTGGAGTTAGCACCTTGATTTTTATCTCCGGTTGCTAAGGCTTCACAGGGCCAGTCCCTCTGCCTTTCTTGATAAGCAATCTGTAAAAGAACGTGCGCAAATGTATGTGATGCACATTTCCATTTTCCAAATATATTTTTCAGCATGTGCTGAAACCTGCGTGGGGCAATGGATACAGAGGCACAATGAAAAGAAGACTTTTCAAATTTTCTCGATCAATTCATTGCAGAGCAGAATTGGTTTGCACAGGCAATTGCAAATCATACACACTCACATTTTTGAATTGACCAATTTTGTTGCGCAGATATTGTGCAGGGAAGCGTGCATCGCTCACGAAGTAATCGCTCATCACCACGAGGAATCTGGCTCCTCTGCTCTGGAGATATTCTATCTTTTCATCCATGCTGTCATATTCACTGAGAGTATAGCCTCTTCGGTGCATGAGGTAAAGCGATACATTGCCACTGGGGTCAGGCATAGCTATTACTTTGGAGGTGTCACTGACACCAATGCTTTCTAAGTAGGGTTCGATGGTGCGCAATGCCGCCTTGTCTTGTTCAAATTGAGAATTGTGATAGCGAAAAAATTCGGTCTCAGGCAAACTCGCGGTGTGCAGGTATTGGCTATCAGCCTTTGGCCTGTAACGCATTTGAAGATTAGAGGCGCAATACCATACATTGTAAATGACCAATGCCAAAGCTGCAACGGCAATGGATCGTGACCGGAGCAATTGGGGAATTTTGTTTTTAACCAACAGCAATGCAGCGGCAAACACGGCAATGGGAATCCATACCAACTCGAGCAAGTAATAGTCGTGATGATCCCAACCTACAAACAGCAAGGCATAGCCAAGGCACCCAAGCACACTCAGCACCACGGTTGTTATCAGCACTTTGTTATCTCGCCACGAGGCAAAAACAACGGCCACCAGCAAACCAAGCATCAGAAATAAAACACTTCGACTGAATGCCTGATTGACCAAGAGATACCGGAAGTCGTGCTTGTAATGTTCAATCTCCTCATGGTTGAACATCCATATGGGGCGAATGGTATTGGGTGTGAACCAGCCGCCAAAGTTGTTGTTGTAATAAGCCACTGCCATGAGGTAAGCCGCATTGAGGCCACCTATGATGATGGCTCCACACAGCACATGCTTCCACTGTGGAAACCATAGTACCAATGACTGGCGAAAGGGTCTGAAAAAACTTATTCCGTAAAGACAACATAACACGCAAAATGGAATGGCGGCAGTAGGCTTAAGTAATGCCGCAAGTGTGAAGCACAGTATGGCAAAGTAGAATTGGCGCAGGCTCCGCCTTTGTGTCCACAGGTAATAACACCAGCAACCAACCATGGCAAAGCTGATAGCATGTGCATCAGGAAGAAAATTGACAGCGTAATAAACAAGTGCGGGGCTGGTAAACAACAGCGCTACTACAAACACACTCCATCCTTCGCTTGCTGTAAGTGCATGCACCAACCGGAATATGGAAAACAAGCCCCATAAGAAAAGAAGCAAAGTGAGCAAACGATAAATGAAATGATGCACTCCAAAAATTTTCCAAAGCACAGCAACGATGTAATAGATGATGGGAAACTCGCCCATCGTTTTTGCACTGGAGTGCTCTCTGAATGCGTAATTGAAAATTTGAGAGTCGAATGGATTGAGGCCGTTGTCGTAATAGTGCCGTGCAAATGAGAGACTATCTGTTTGTCTCCATACATGCATGCTTCCGGGTTCTTCCATCAATATCATAGGAATGGAATAAGCCGCCATCAAAAGAAGCATGGCAAAGGCAAACCACCAGTGTGAGGATAGGCCGGAGAGTTTTGTCTGTAGGGATTGAATTGACATAGTGAGCAAGTCTATATTACACTGAGTAATCGGTAGTATTGAGGTAACAACTTCGGTTTTATTTACATCAAGTGCTAAGGATTCAATTGATTAAAACAAACTCCCCTGCTCGCCTTTGGCCTTTGGCTGTTGGCTTTTGGTCTTTGGCGCGTCATTGTTCTTCATTGCTTTGAATTTGGCTATGTCGGCCTGCGGGTCGTCAAAGTCATCATCAAGGCCTTCTATTTCAAACTCGATGTCGTCAGGGTTTTGGGGTTGGAAAGGTCGGATGACAGATGACGGATGACTGGTGTCTTGCTCTTTCTCATCAAATTCTATCGCAGCAGAAGAGCTTTGCAAACTGCCTGTCCCTGTGGTGCCTTTTGCCAATTGCAAACTCTCTTGAAGCTTTGCTTCCGTTTCTGCTTCGAGTGCTTCGTTGGGTTCTATCAAATCGATGTTGAGTACAGGCAATGAAGTGAGCTTGTTGCCCAAAGCTTTCATCCCTTTCACCGATATAAACTCGCGAAGGCTCACGCCTTCGTCCATCTTGTTCTTAGTTGCCTTGTTGCGCTTGTCATATCGGATATAAGCCATGGGGTGGTGCAGCGTGGTGGCAAATGACAGCTTCGATGCGCTGTGTTCTGTAATGAATTTCACCGCGCGCGATGAGTCTTCTGCAAGGAATCGTTTTACAAACCACGTCATCTTCTCACCATCAAGATAGACTGCTGTGATGGCCTTTTCCGGTATCCACTTTTCGAAGTGCGTCATGCCCTCATCGAAGTGCAAAGCGAGTTCGGGTGCCACCAATTTATATTCTCCGGTATTCAAAAGCAGTAGAATTTTATCACCCGGATAGAAGTCGCCCACGAAGCGTCCGCGGCCTTCGCTGTTGAGGCGATGCACATGCTCATCGTACCACACCTGCAATGCACCAAGGGTACTCATGCCGGCTTCTTTCAGTTCCACTTTTTTCACTTGGTATTTAGTCACCACGTTGCCTATGGCATCGCGGCCCTTCACTGCAAGTTGCGAGAAGTCCACATCGAATTTCAACTTCTTCACCCGATCCAAAGCGCGCAAATGGATGGTGACAATCTCTGCTTCGCCATTGGGGTTGGCGCTGAAATAGAGCAGTTCGCTGCCTGAGGTTCCTTTTGTCAAATCATACTCTTTGTCGCGTGTGATGGCAGTAACAGAAAAACGCTTCATCATGGCACCACCCTTTTTGCCATCGCTGTAAATGAGGTTGTAAACGGTGCGCTTATCATCCTTCTTCCACACTGCGGCATGTATGATGTCTTTACCTACAAACGATTTTGCTTCTACACGCTTCACTATCATCTTGCCATCACTGCGGAAGATGATGATGTCATCAATATCGCTGCAATCTCCTATGTACTCACCCTCATCGCGCTTGAGGCCCGTGCCGATGAAACCTTCTGCTTTGTTGATGTAAAGCTTCGCATTGGCAATGGCCACACTCGCAGCCTGCACGGTGTCAAATGGTTTTATCTCCGTCTTGCGCTCCCGCCCCTTGCCGTATTTGCGTTTCAGTTCTTTGAAGTATTCAATACATGTTTCTATGAGATTGGCTAATTTGTTTTTTACCTCACTGATGTTGCCTTCAATCTTCGCAAGGTGCTCTTCAGCTTTGTTGCTATCAAAGCGCGATATGCGTTTGATTTTTATCTCTGTCAGCTTCGCCACATCATCATCTGTCACTTCGCGGAAGAAATTCTTCACATGCGGTTTCAGTCCTTTGTGTATGGTGCTGATTATTTCTTCCCATGTTTCGCATTCTTCAATCTTGCGGTAGATGCGGTTTTCGATGAATATTTTTTCTAATGAGGCAAAGAACCATTGTTCGTTCAACTCGCTCAGTTCTATCTCCAGCTCTTCGCGAATGAGGTCGCGTGTGTGTTCGGTAGAAATTTTCAGCAACTCATCTACACCAAGAAAACGGGGTTTGTCATTTTCTATCACACACGAGTTGGGAGAAATGCTGACCTCACAATCGGTGAATGCATAGAGCGCATCAATGGTTTTGTCAGGCGAGGTGCCGGGCGTAAGGTGTATCACCACTTCCACAAATGCTGCTGTGTTGTCTTCTACTTTTTTGATTTTGATTTTGCCCTTCTCATTTGCCTTCAGTATGCTGTCAATGAGGGATACTGTGGTGGTGCCAAAGGGTATTTCTGAAATGACGAGCAGCTTGCCATTGTCCTCTTTGCGAATGCGCGCACGCACACGAATTTTACCTCCACGCAATCCATTGTTGTAGTCAGTGCAATCAGCGAGGCCCGCAGTCTGGAAGTCGGGCATCAGGTGGGTGCGCTTGCCACGCAATATGTCTATGCTGCCATCTATCAGCTCGCAGAAGTTGTGCGGCAATATTTTGCAGGCAAGACCCACTGCAATTCCTTCTACGCCCAACGCAAGCAAAAGCGGGAACTTGACAGGCAGTTGCTCAGGCTCTTTGTTGCGGCCATCGTAGCTGCTGAGCCACTGAGTTGTTTTCGGATTGAATACTACCTCTTGCGCAAACTTGTTGAGCCGCACTTCTATATAACGCGGGGCCGCTGCGCTGTCACCTGTGTAGATGTTGCCCCAGTTGCCTTGTGTGTC
>JBJXFP010000029.1:0-6167 GCA_046155615.1 Flavobacteriales bacterium
CCCAAAGGATTTTGGCCTTCAATACTTCTGTCTGAAGATTTTTTCAACGTGGCTTGTTGCACGTATTCATATCCATTGGCTTCGAAAAGCAACGGCATAACCTTCATGCTCAGATCGAATGATGCCAGGTCGTGACCGAAATTCAACTCAATGGGTGATGCGCCTTCGGGTTTTCCAAAAATCATCTCCACTCCATTGTAGAAAAACCACTGGCCATGTGTATTGGCCAGCCTTGCAAGGAAGTTGTAAGTACTCTCGTTGTACTGTGCATGGTAGTGCAGCATGGGATCAGGGCTTGGGCTGTTCTTCACGCTTATCATATTCACAGGGTATTGTGCTGTGGCAGTTTGCACAATTTGTTTGATAGATTTTTCTAAGTGGGTGGAGCAGCCCGGCCCATCATCAAGCAGTATGCTACTGCTATGTCCCTTTATTACGAGATCAGCAGCAGCACCACCATGGCGCGAAAGATTTACGCTGGTTACAATGCCCTTAAACAGATTGAGCTGTGCACTACCTGTTTGCGATTTCAATACAATTTTTATTTCCTTGCCTACAAAGTTCTGGCTGCTGTTGAGGCTGATGGCCCGTTCACCTTCAATGGCATCGAGCGGGCTGCGCAATTCGAATGTGTGATGCCAGTCCAGCTTCTGATCCAGCACAAGGTTGCTCACATTGCTCAGTTGGGTACCATCTATTTCTACTTCTACCTGAAGGTGCAAATTTTCGTGTGCCATGGCATAAAAAGTTGGATAAAACCGTTAGATATAACTGATTTAATGAAAGCAAAAAGCACAGTGAAAGAATGCCTCAAACTGTGCTTTTTGCAATAGGAGGGACGAATCAGTAAAGATTAAAACTCTTAACTAACACATCCGTTCAGTCAGGCCATTACATAGGCCATGGATTCTCATGTGTGGCATCACCAACAGTAATTTTCTGAGCAGACACCACAAAATGGATTGTCATCGGATTTTCGCCAATGCTGTCAATACTCTCGCTGCATTGCACAATGTAGCCATTCTCCCAGCTCAGCTCTTTCATTTTGGTTTTAGAGTCGCGCTTGTAGAATGTGATTTTTCCATTCTTGGTGGTGTATTGATCCACCATCCAGGCAAATAATGAAGTATCCTCTGTGGATTCTACTTCTATTTGAATAGTTCCACCTCTTACTAAAGAAGATGGACGACCGGTAGAGTCTACGTCACGGCTGAGGGCGTAGCTGGCATGAAGTACACGTACTTCTGCACCACCGTCAATTGAAAGCATTGCATTAAATGACATGTGAATTTTGGTTTTTAATTAATGAAAAGATATTTGAATTGTTTAGATAACTCTTTGGTGATTATTTCTGTTGTGCCACGTTGGCATCCCAAGCCACGCTGCTTTCAGCCTCGTCTCCTTTCGTTCCTTTCAGGTCTATCACAAAATTCTTAGCCGGGAAGTATGGTGTCATGTGAAGCATGAAGTTGATCTTGCTCTTGTCATTTGGATCGCGATCGAAGTGTTGAATTTTAAATTTCTCAATCAGTCGGCCCGGGCCGGTTATGCGATCCAAGAACTTCTCAATTTGCTCCTGTAAATCTTTCTTCAAATTGGGGCTCCAGTTTTCGAATGCTCTGCGGTTGAGAAAATCCATGAGTGTTTTCATCACATGGTCGAATACGCGCATTACGCTATATGTCTGCATGCCCTGATCATCTCCTGTAAAAAGTGTTTTGGCCGAGAAGGCCATCACTTTTCCGTATTCATTCACCATTGGTATCAGGCCCATTTTTTCCATGCTGGTAATGTCACTCTTCTTCATGTTGCCAATCACTGTTCCGCTCACTTCATTCAGTCCGCCAAATTTTTTACCTGCAGTTACTTGTGACATCAATGTGCTGTAAACGCGACCTGCAAGTGCCGATGATGGTGCCACTGTGAGGTCTTCTTCTTCGCCAATGCCTTCTTCTTTGCCCCGGCCAATGAGCCAGTTGCAAGCCATCATCACATGGCTTTTCCATTCTTCGCCACCGGTATGGTTGGCGCTGTTAAACATTTCTATGATGTCATCTTCTTTGTTCAAATCCTGAAAGTCGGTGATGAACATCACTTTGTTTTTGTAGCATGTTTTGCCCCATTTCTCAAGCACTGCATTGCTACCCATGTAGCCCGGAGCCACCACCATGCTGTAGTTGTTGCGCAGGTCGAGCCTGTCGTAACTGCGGCTCAGCTCGTCTTGCACTGCATCGTGAAATATGGGGTTGTCAAGGTCTTTCAATTGATCCGCAGAGGCATTCATAATGGCTACGTTTTTCAGCTTTGTCTCTTCGGTGTTTTTGTAAAACAAGTTGAGTGCGCGCCATGAGCCTTCTAAGTTGCGTGTGGCTTCAAGGGCTTTGAGCTGATTCTTTTTGAGAGTGCGCTCAGCCGCATCGGCTTTTTGTTGACACTTCTCTATCATGTCAGGCACTGAGTTGGCTTGGGTGATGGTGTCCATCCAAAGCTGAAGTGTTTTCTTCAAATTCTCGCGTTCCTTTTTATGGGCGCTTTCTGTTACGAAAATCTTCTTTCGTGCTTTGCGCTCCGGATTGAGGTTTTGTGCACCATCCACTGTGGCTTCAATAAGGCCAAAGCCGCCAACTTTGGCGAGGCCCTTCACACTTTCATCAAGCGCTTTGGAGGGATTGTCTATTTGTGTTGCAGGCTTTTCTGCAAAGTTTTGTCCGGCTGCCTGTTGTTCCATTTCTGACATATAGCTAAGGTGTTTGCTGGTTTAGATTTCTGTGTATCAGTAATTTGCTTTATGCTCCTGCTTCTTCCAGCTCTTTTATCATGCTCTGCAAAGCAGTGATGTAGGCTGTTTTCATTTCGGGATTGGCCAGCACAGCTTGCAGCGGTTTGGAGCTTTTCAGGTTTTTGGTGAATTTCTGAAACTGCTCATGCTGAATATTCTGATCCTGCAAAAACTTGCTGTTGTTTGTTATTCCCTTGGCTCCAAATTCTCCAAGGTTTTTGAAGGAAACATTTTCCTTCATGGCGCTTCCGTCTTCGGTTTCAAACTCAATGTCGATGTTTGGTTTGTAATGAGCGAATGCAGCATCAACCGTATCAAGGCCTTGAACAATGTCAGGCCCGAAAGATTCTTCCGCAGTAAGTTGTTGAATGAATATGGTGCGGTTCATCTGAATCTCAGCGAACGCTTCATTGGCACCTTCTTTTTTTCTTTCGGTGCCTCCTAATCCGTAGTCGAACATAAGGTTTGTGGTTTTAGTCTTGGAAAAATTTGGTTAAGCAATTTTTGGCTAAAGTATTTGGATTTTTTGAATGTGCAAGTTTTGTGGTACTTTATTTATGGTTCCATTTCAATTCTCCCTTTGCATCGGTTTCAATATTCACAATGCTGCCCTTACCAATTTCGCCACTGATGATCATGCGTGAGAGTGGCCTCCTCAGTTGATTGCGAATGACCCCCTGCAATGGTCTTGCGCCATACTTTGGCGTAAAGCCCATCATTGCAAGAGTTCTTTTGGCCTCTTCGGTCAATTGCAATGTTATGCCTTGTTTGTCCAAGGTTTTTAGCAAGTTGGTGACGTGTATGTTGAAGATGTTCAGCACAGTGCTTTCACTGATGGGCGCAAATGGAATCAGTTCGGTGAGTCTTCCCAGAAATTCAGGACGGAAGTATTTCTGCATGATTTCCATCAGGTCGTTGCTCTTTGGTATTTCCCCTTTTCCAAATTTTTCTACCATAAAATCTGATCCGATGTTGGAAGTGAATATGATGACTGCATTGCTGAAGTCTCCCTCTTTGCCAAGGCGATCGTGTAGTTTTCCTTCATCCAATATTTGGAGGAAGAGATCGAATACTGATGGGTGCGCCTTTTCTATTTCGTCAAAGAGAACAATGCTGTATGGCTGCTGCCGGATTTTGTTCACAAGCATACCGCCTTCTTCGTAGCCAACATAGCCTGGAGGCGCACCATAAAGCAGAGCAGCGCTGTGTTCTTCTTTGAATTCACTCATGTCGAACCGGATGAGTGAATTTTCATCAGCGAACAAAAATTCTGCAAGTGTTTTTGCCATTTCAGTTTTTCCGGTACCTGTTGGGCCAAGGAAAAAGAATGAGCCAATGGGCTGACCTGGTTTGCTGAGGCCGCTGCGGTTTTCAAGTATGGCGGCACTTATTGATTTGAGTCCGTGGTCTTGTCCCACCACGCGCTTCTTCAAGTAGTCTTCCATTTGCAGCAAGCGTTCTTTTTCTTGTGCCTGTAGTTTGCCAAGTGGTATTCCTGTCTTGTGAGAGATGACTGATGCAAGATCAATTTTGTCAACTTCTTCCTTTTTGGTCTCTGTTAGTTCTGAAAGTTTGTTCAATGTTTTATCCAAATAAGCGCGCACCTCGTCAGCCTTGTCTAATTTGGAAGGATCTGTTTCGTCTTCCAATTGTGCGTATAGCACTTGACTCACTTTGTCTTTTGTTTGTATGGCAAACCATTTCAGTTCCTTCAACAATTCAGCTTCATCCAATTTTTGTGCATCAATAGATAAGAGTCCTTCTTTGAGTGCTGCTATTTCCTCTTTGCTTGTTTCGCCCATCAGCCGCACTACACTCATGGTGCGGTCTATCAGGTCTATGGCGCTGTCAGGTAGTCTGCGATCTTTATCGTATCGTTTTGCCAGACGGACGCTTTCGGGCACTGCATCAGCGGCAAGTTTCAGGTTGTGGTGTTTCTCGTAATATGGTGCTATCATCTTCACCATGCGCGATGCTGTTTGTTCATCTGGTTCGTCTACTTTCAGTATTTCGAACCTACGCGCGAAGGCTTCATCGCTTTCCACATACTTACGGTATTCTTCGTTTGTGGTGGCGCCTATCACGGTGATTTCGCCACGAGCCAGTTCGGGTTTAAGCAGTTGCGCTGCGCCACCTGCGCCACCATTTTTGTCAAGCAATGCGTGTATCTCATCTATAAATAGAATTGCTTTTTCATATTGCTTTATCTCTGCAATTATCTTTTTGATGCGGTCTTCCACTTCGCCTTTGTAGGCAGCGCCCGCTACCAATGCTCCAAAGTCAAGTTCGAAAATGCGCGCGTTTTTCAAAGCACCGGGCACCTTGCCTTCGAGAATATTTATGGCGAAGCCATCCACCAATGCTGTCTTTCCTACTCCGGGTTCACCTATGATGATGACGTTTGGTTTGGTTCTCCGTCCAAGTATTTCACTTACCATGCGCACTTCTTTGTCGCGGCCAATGATGTTGTCAATTTTTCCTTGCCTTGCCCTTTCGGTTTTGTCCACACAGTATTTCAGCAGTGCTCCGGTGTTTTGATTTTCCGGACCTCCGGCACTCATCCCATTTGATGGTGAAAGCACGTTTTGCATTTGCGCAGCATCGGCACTGAGGCTCATCAGTTCATCTTGCTTTATTGGGAAAGTCTTTAGTTGATCATAAGTAAAAGCGAGGCCGGGGATGCTGATGGCGGCAAGCACACATACATTATCTATTTGTTGTTTACCAAGTTTGAGGCGAATGATGTCGGCCTCTTCCATCACGGTAAGTATTTTTTCATCTCCACGAATGAGGTCTTCTACTTTGCCTTTGGGCAAATCTTCCATACGAATCTCGGCCCACTCTTCGAGGTAATGCAGGTCTTTGCCCATGTTGATGAGCAACTGCATGAGGCCGGCATCTTTGTGCAAAAGCGCCCGAAGCATGTGGGCAGGAGCAAACTGTGGGTTGGAATAGTCGCGTGCAAATTGCTGTGCGATGTGCACCACTTTCTTCAGCTCTTCTGTGTAGTTGATAGTTTCGGTCATGGTAAGGTTTGCTGTGAGTGAATGAGAAACAAATCTATGTGCTATTTTTTTCTTTATTACAAAGAAGTATTGAAAAAAATTTGGTGAGTAAGAAGAAAGGTTTACGTTTGATGAGCTAAATGAAACCAAAACTGATTGTCCAACCATGCTGCAAATGAGATATGAAAAAATATTTGCAGATTGAATACTGAACTTACAAATGGCCACCACACTTGACTATGCAAAACTGAGCCAGGCTGCTTATTCGGAGGAGACCTCTTCTGTAAGCAACCAGCGCAGTGGCGCTACATGGCGCAAGAAGGCGCATTATAGTGTGGCAGGTTTTTATGCGGCACTGTATGTAAACACAGATGTAAAAGCAT
>JBJXFP010000042.1:0-19150 GCA_046155615.1 Flavobacteriales bacterium
TTGCTTCGATTGCAGGCCCAAGTCAACTTCTGACGCTCTGCTCAATACATTCGCTACCTGTTTGGTAACAAATAATCAGGTTTGTTAGCACACCGATCAACCTATTAAAACACTGAAGTAATATGAGTCAACCAGTTTCGCAGCCTCAAGAAAGACCCCTCGTGCAACGCTCCCTCGACCTTGTATTTCATGCCTTGCTTCCGAAGGACAAAAAATTCTATCCTCTGTTTGATCAGGCCGCTGACAACATGGTGAAGGCTGCTACAGCGCTCGAAGGTTCGCTGCGGGCTGATGCAGTTACGCGCATGCAATCGCTTGAAGAGATAGACTGGCTGGAGAAGCAGGGTGATGAGATAACCCATGCCATTACCAACGAAGCCATGACCACTTTTCTTGTTCCCTTTGACAGAGAAGATGTGCAGCAATTGGCCATGGCGATAGACGATGTGGTGGATTACATATACGGCACAGCCAAGCGCATTGACTTGTACAAAATACATCAAATACCCGAAGCATTGTTGAAGCTGGCCGAGGTAACTACCAAGAGTGCTCTGGAACTGCAGCAGGCTATAACCAAGATGCGCAGCCTGCGCAATATGCCCGCGGTAAGACTGCACCTTGAAAGAATAAGCGTGCTGGAGAACCAGGCAGACAAAGTGATGAATAATGCCATAGCAGAGCTTTTCAAAAATGAAACCGATGCCATGCACATTCTGAAACTAAAAGAAGTACTCACCTTCATGGAAAATGCAACGGACAAGTGCGAAGATGCTGCGAATGTTATAGAGAGTGTAATAGTGAAGTTCTCCTGATACTATCAGAACCAAGGTCATATAGAAGGCCGCTCTTGCATTCAGCAGAGGCGGCCTTTTCAATTTCTATTTTGCTCTATCAGCAATACTCTTCAAATGCAGACCTGAGATGCTCTGCAATCATATCAGCCGTGCGGCCTTCTATGTGATGGCGTTCTACCATGTGCACCAGCTTGCCGTCTTTGAACAAAGCAATGCTTGGTGATGATGGCGGATATGGCAACATGTATTTGCGGGCACGATCCACGGCTTCGCGATCCACACCTGCAAATGATGTGGTGAGTTTGCCGGGAAGTTTTGCAGAGGTGCTCACCGCCTTCTTCACTCCGGGGCGCATGCTGCCGGCTGCGCAGCCGCACACAGAGTTGAGCACTACCAGCACAGTGCCTGCACTGTTCACTGCCTGGTCCACGGCATCTGGTGTGGTTATTTGCTGAAAGCCTGCGCTGTCCAAATCAGCGCGCATGGGGTTTACTATTTCCGGTGGGTACATCTTTAAGATTTATGAATTATGAATTATGAATTATGATTTGTGATTTGCCTGACCCTGCGCAACGGCAGGGGGTTATTAGGTCAATCAGCGAGTACATTGTTCAGCATATCGCGCACCTGATTGCCGCTGCTGGGTCGTGGCGCATCAGCACTTACTATTTTTCCTTTTTCGTCTATAACAATAAATCGCGGAATGCTATTCACCATATAAAGTTTGCTTATGCTTTCCTCAAAGTTTTCGCTCTGGTGCATTTGCATGCCGGTCATTTCCTGCTTGCTCAGAAATGTTTTCCATGCGCCTAAGTTTTGGTCGGTACTTATGCTAATGAATTCTACATTTTGTCCGTGGTATTCTGTTTCTAATTTTTTTAGTTCCGGAATTTCCCGCTTGCATGGGCCGCACCAAGTAGCCCAAGTATCAATGTATAGCACTTTGCCACGGTGGTCGCTCAGCCGCATGGTGTGGCCGGTAGTGTCGAAGCACACCGCATCGGGGGCCATCTCCCCAGGGTAAAGCGCTATGTACTGCGACATGATTTGTTTCACTTTTTGCTTCAGTTTTTCATCGGTGCTGCATGTTTCGAATTTGGCAATGGCCGGGCGTATGTCATTGCTGCCTGCATCCTGCATTATTTGTTGCATCACCGTTTGGAAAAGTACATCGCGTACCACTTGCGACTTCAGGCTGCACACTTCTTCCACTTTCAGTTCGCTGTATTTGGCATAGCTCTGCGCACCGGCCAGGTCATACTTCTTGTTTGTTTTGTAATTGATGCAATTGGATGCATAGGTGATGAAGGCATCGTGGTAGCGCATGGTCTCATCTTCTATAGATGATTGCAACGCAGACTTACTGATGGCTTCAGGAAAAGTAGTCTGGCCCTGCTGTTCGTTTTGATACATGTAAATAAGGTTCTGGTATGCTATACCATAGTCAATTGCTTTGCGCTCACTTTCCACGAAGGGCGAAATGAATTTGTGTTTCGCGTTTTCTTTCTCTAACGCAGTTAGCTGTAGCAGCCTCAGGCTATCGCATTCAGCTATGAAGTTTTCTGCTTTCAATTGCGACATGCGCATCATAGCACCTTCCTGGCTATTGGCTTTTTGCATAGCTAAGTAGTAGCAGTAGGGTGCGCTGCTTCCTTCAAATTGTGGATTGCTTGCGGGCAGGTTGCTATTTAGTGTCATGCTGAAATTGTCCAATGGCAATAGATAAACAGGCAGCATTTGTTTACCTATGATAACGGTGTAATAGTTGGCTTCTGTTTGTTCCACTTGCAGCTTGAATGTGCCGTCAGTTGCTACACGCACGGTGTCTGCCTGCCCGTGGTGCTGTAGCAGAAAGTATCCCTTTTGCGGAGTAGGCATGACCAGACCACTCACCATGGTTGGCTGTATTTTGATTTTGCCTTTTTGTGCGTGCAGTGTGTTTGCGGCCATCATCACCGCTACAAGCAAAAGTGTTTTCAGATTGTGTCTTGTCATTTTCTTGATCCTCATTTTAGTATTTGCCGTTACTTATTGGCAACTAAAGAGAAGGGATGCAAAAGTAAATGGTTGCGCAGCCCACTTGCGTGCGTTGGTCTTGAGGCATGCTAAGGCTTAGCCTCATGGGCTGATGTGTATGCGCTGCCAGTTGCTTTGATAAGTGAGCGGAAGGCCATCCACCTGAGTAGCAAAGCACAGTCTGTGGCTGCCTGCCAATGACGGCACCTCGAATTGTACTACCACACGAATGGAGTCTCCCGCAGCAATCATTGTTGGGTTGTCAATCAGTTCTACATCGGCTTTTGCTTCATTAGGTTTTTTATGATTCATCAGTGCAAACCAGCGCACGGTGTGTTCTCCGCAAAACTGTATAGCGTAGTTGTTCTCATTGATAAGCCATGCAGGCCAGCGCACGGTATCACCTGAGTGTACTTCGTGAAGCCACTCATCGGTCCACAGGCGCAGGTGGTGCATCAGGGGCTGGTCGAATTCTTTGCGCACATGGAATGTGAAGCCATCGATGATGGTGTCACTGAAACCATCATAGCTGTATGGCAATACATTCAGATATGGTTTTTCATGGATGTGCTCATGGTAGTTCCAGTAGTCATATTGATTTTTACCACCGTCAATGTTGTTTACGCTGTGTGCAACGCCACCTGTGTAGAATGCATATAGTGACGGATTCTGGTATGAGTTCATAAAACACACAGGCAAGTTGCCCGCTACTTTTTGCAGTGCGAACATTTTGTACTTGTCTTTGTGAAGCCTTGGCACCATGTCAAGCATAAGTATAGCGCGGGCTGCCAGCACCAGTACACACAGCACCCCCAACGACCAAAGCACAACCCGCTTTGGCGCTGCGCTGCGCCAATGCGTGATGATGATGTACAGCGCTGCCAATGCAACGGGTGCCGTCCAGTGTGGTTCTACACGGCCACGCATGCTGTTTAAGAAAAACAGCAGCAGCACCCCATTCATCAGCCACCGCATGCTTCGCTCAAAATTGTTCTGGGCTTTTCGCCTCCACATAATCCACGCAGCAAGGCACAGCACCACCGGGTTGAACACACCAAACTGCCCGCCTACATAACCCAAAATGTGTTTCAATTCCATTGCATCGTTGTTGCGATCATTGAGGTGAAATTTTACTGTGGGCAAGTCATTGACAATTTGCCAGACAATGTGTGGCGAGAACAATACAACACCACACAATGCTGCAAGCCAGTAGTGGCCATTGAACCACAGCTTACGCAAGGGCAGCAGTGTGAATATGATGATGAACAAACCGTGATATTTGCTCCACATCATCAAGGCCATGCAGGCACCAAGTATCAGGGCATTTTTTGTATGTTGAACCTGGGTAAAATTTTTCCATGCCCACAGATACAGCGCTGTAGATGCTAGCAGTGGTGCATCGGGAGTGGCTATGAAACTGTAAAGGGTAAAAACAGGAATTGAAAAAAAGAGCAATGCGAAATGCCACCATACCGCGGGCTTGGTGAAGCGCATCGCAACCCACAAGGTGAGGCTTCCGCAACCCACTACCAAAAGCCGCGCACCCAGTTCGCTGTGCCACAGGCTGTCGCCCATGCCAATCAGCAGTCCTATCAATGGCGGATGGTCGCGAAACCCGAAATCCAGATGTTGCCAGTACTGCCAATACAACGCCTCGTCACCGGTGAGGGGTGTGAGTGCTGCCTGCAACACATTCAGCACGAAAAAAAGGACTACGACAAGGTTGGGTTTAGAAATCATAAATGCATTATTCAAACGGGTAGATAACATGCAGTGCCCTCAAATGTTTTGAAGGAGAATAAAAATAATGTGCCCGCCACGATTTATTTGCAGCGCAGCAAACAAAAGCAAAACCCGCGTGTGAAAACCTCAACAGAAGAAAACTACCTCAAAGCCATATTCGCCATAGCCACCGAAAAGGGCGATGTGAATGTGACAGAAATAAGCCAGCGCTTAGAGCTAAGCATGCCTACTGTAACCAGCATGATGAAAAGGCTGGGTGAGCAGGGCTATATCAATTACAAAAGCTACAAACCCATAACCCTCACCGCCAAAGGCAAAAAGGAAGCAGGGCTGATACTGCGCAAGCACCGGCTTACCGAAATGTTTCTGGTAGAGAAAATGGGGTTTACCTGGGACAATGTGCACCCCATAGCCGAGGAGATTGAACACGTACGGAGCGAAGATTTTTTTGACCGCATGGACGAGATGTTGGGTTTCCCCAAAATGGACCCACACGGCTCACCAATACCAGACAGGCAGGGTGTAATCACCTGGCAGCAATACACCAAACTGACCGAGTGCAAAAAGGAAGAGGTAGTAACACTGGCCGCAGTCACCCAGAGTTCCGAAGACTTTCTGCGGTTCCTCACTGCAAAGGAATTGAGTCTTGGCCTGCAGCTGACCATTATATCGGTAGAGCCATTCGACAAAATGATAACTGTGAGCTACGGCAAGCGAAAAGCCGAATCATTCAGCAGCATGGTAGCCGACAAACTGCTTGTGACGAAGTAGGCCGGCCTGCATATTCCACCATCGGTGGCGCACAAGTAACTATCACAATACCGCAGCCCTGTTACCTTCGCCCGCGGTAAGGGACAAAGGTTGCTTCATCGCTCCCCGCCATGAGCGGGGGGAGGAAAGTCCGGGCTGCACAGAGCACCGCACCGCGTGAAAAGCGCGGGCATGTATCGGGCGACTGATGCATGACAGATAGTGTTGCAGAGATTTTAGACTACCATAGCAATATGGTACAGGTGAAAAGGTGGGGTAAAAGCCCACCAGTGGTGGTGGTAACATCATCAGCTCAGACAAACCTTGCGGGTTGTAAGACCATGTACACCGGAAATCGCGGTGGGTGTTTATTTTTTTCACCCACCCGCGTGAAGGGCTGCTCGCCCGGCTCCGGGGGGTAGGTCGCAACAGATAAATGATGAAGGCCCGCGCAGCAATGCGCAGGAACAGAACCCGGCTTACAAACCTCTGCTTCTTGCCACAACTTTCAAATCAAAGCCCCGCTCGCTGCCGAGTGGGGCTTTGTCCTTTTTTGTAATTGCTTGATATTGAAAGAAGTAATCAATCGGGTTGCCATACCTGTTGCCGTTTTGGGTAGAAACTACTGTCTTGCCCTTATACGGGCGCGCACATTGCTCTCAGACAAGTGTATTGGCAGAATACCGCCTCAGGTATTCTGCCAAAACTGCTATTTTGTCAGAATATCTCCCGGCATATTGCTCTCAGACAACTGTGTTGCCCTGATACCTGCTGCCGTATTGGGGCAACACAGTTGTCTTTCACCAATACCTCCACCCCTATGGCAGCAAGGCTGATTTTCCTTTTCATCCTTGTTCAGTGCCTATGTTGGAAAAATGATGGCAATCCTGCACATACAGCAGCCAACATCAATTCATTTGTCATCACATGTTTTCATTTCTACTTCGCAAGGCAGGCTATGGCCTGCTGGTATTGCTGGGTGTGGTAACGGTGGTTTTTTTCCTGTTCAACCTCACCCCGGGCGACCCTGTGCGTGCCCTGGTGGGCGAAAGTGCCAGCGAGGAAACTGTGCAGAACATGCGCAGGAAGTTCGATCTGGATTTGCCCATCGGCCAGCGCTTCGCACTCTATCTGAACGACCTCTCGCCACTCTCGCTGCACAACCCTGCGGTGGCAGAGAGCCGCATCTACCTCGACCCAGATAAGTACAGCTATACAAAACTGATTGCGCTCAGCACCAACCGCGCATTGGTGGCCAAGTGGCCCTACCTGAAACGCTCATTCAAAACGGACAAAAATGTGAGCGAAATATTGGGCGAGGTAATACCCGGCACGGTGGTATTGGCCGTGGTAAGCATAGCGCTGGCACTGCTGCTGGGGCTGCTCATGGGCATAGTGGCTGCGCTGAAAAAGGATACAGCTTACGACCGCATCATGCTCTTTGTATCGGCCCTGGGCATGGCGGGGCCTTCATTTTTTGTAGCCATCATAGTGGCGTGGCTCGGTGCCATTGTGTGGAGGCACGAGGTGTTGCTGCCCACTTTTCCTTTGGTGGCCACAGTCATTTATTTCTCTGTAAAATTTTACTTGAAAAAGCGCAAGGCCCAGGTGCGATGGCTCAACATTGTTTCGCTGCTTGTCGCCTGCAGCTATGTGGTTTGGATCATTGTGCCATTTCCATACAGGCCTTTTGAACACTTTTTGCACCTGCCCGGCACGGGGCTTAACATGACCGGCAGCCTCTATGATGTGGATGTGTGGCAGGGCCGGCACCTCAGTTTGCAAAACATGATATTGCCGGTGATCACACTCATGGTAAGGCCGCTTTCGGTCATTGTGCAGCTCACGCGCAGTTCGCTGCTGGATGTGTTGCAGCAAGACTACATACGCACTGCCCGCGCTAAGGGCCTCTCGGAGTGGCAGGTGGTACTCAGGCATGCATTGCGCAATGCACTCAACCCCGTCATTACCGCAGTAAGTGGTTGGTTCGCTTCGCTGCTGGCCGGGGCCGTGTTTGTAGAGTTTGTATTTGGCTGGAAAGGCTTGGGCCAGCAGATGTTCACCGCTATAGAAGCGCAAGACCTGCCCGTGGTGATGGGTGGAGTCATAGTCATCGCAACAGCCTTTGTCCTCATCAACATATTGGTAGATGTGCTGTATGGTTGGATAGACCCGCGTGTGCGACTGGGGTGAGTTTACAACACCCACTAAGCAATAGAAATGAAAGTGACACAATGAATACGACCAACCTTGTTGGTTTTCTGCACTAAAAGAATTTCAAATGTTGCTACTTGAAAATACTCAGCCGCTCGCTGTCTAACCGCAGCATGATGAAAAGCAGCGCGGTGAATCCGATGAGCGATGATCCGCCATAACTCATGAAGGGCAGCGGAATGCCAATGATTGGCGCAAGGCCTATGACCATACCGATGTTGATGATGAAGTGAATCATAAACACGGAGGCCACCCCGTAGCCATAGATGCGGCTGAACTGCGAACGCTGCCGTTCTGATATGTTGATGAGACGCACGATGAGCACTACAAACAGCACCACCACCAGCAGGCTGCCCACAAAGCCCCACTCCTCTGAGATAACGCTGAAGATAAAATCCGTCCATCGTTCGGGTACATATTTATTGCTGGTCATAGGCCCCTGCATATAGCCCTGGCCTATCAGCCCGCCATTGGCAACAGCTATCTTGGCCATGCGTGCGTTGTAGCCCGGGTCGTCATCTTTTTTAGCAGCCTGTGTATTGCCTGCTGCTTCGGCTGCGGCCAGTTCTTCCTCGGTCAGTTTTTTCTCCTCCAGGCCCAGTGTCACATAGATGCGGCTTTTGTGGTGCGGCTTCAGTACTCCATCTATCACATAGTCCACCGAGTAGCAAAAGGCCATGGAGAGCACAGTACCAGCGGCTATGATGATGTAGCGTATTTTGCGATAGCGCGGCACCACAAAGTAGCGCACCGCCAGTGTGAGCAATACACCTAATATAAGCAGCACTATAATGACCACATACACTCCGCTGTGCGTGCCAAATAGCCAATAGTCCACCTGATTGTAGCCGCTGAATATGCTTACCACACCCAGTACCAGACTACCCAGACCCACGAAGAGCACATTGCCGCTGAGACCCTCGCGGTACAGCACAAAGGTGAATGCGATGAAGGTGAGCAGTGTGCCCACATCAGGCTGAAGCAAAATGAGTGCGGCAGGCAGCCCGATGATGGCAACTGCCATGGCGCGCGTTTTCCAGTCGCTGAATTTGGCTTTGGTGCTGCTGATGTATTTGGCCAGCACTAAGGCCACACCAATCTTGGCAAACTCTGCGGGCTGCAGGCGCACACTGCCCAACGCTATCCACGCCTGATTGCCACCCTGTGTCTTGCCAATGCCGGGTATCAGCACCAGACACAGCAGCAGTATCACCACCGCATATATCAAATAAGAAAACCTGCTGAAGAAATCGGCCTCCATGTAGAGAATGATCATGGCCAGAAAAAAAGCAACCACTATGAACCAAAACTGCTTGCCATACTCCTGTGAGAAGTCGTACATAGCAGGATGCTCCTCTACCAATGCCGCGCTGTAGATGTTCATATATCCGAATATGACAAGAGCCAGATAGAGCAGCACTGTTATCCAGTCCACATTCACCATCAGGTTTTTGCGCTGTGTCCTCATCGGTCTAAGAAGTTGGCATCCAGTATTAGTTTTTCTCTGGCCTTGCTGCCATCAGCAATGCTGTCATTCAGGTATTTTTCTATAAGCAAAGTGGCAACAGGTGCGCTCCATGTGCCGCCAAAGCCAGCGTTTTCAGTATAAACTGCAATGGCAATTTTGGGATTGTCTTTAGGAGCAAAGCAAATGAAAACCGCATGGTCTTCCTTACCGCCTGCATTTTGCACTGTGCCGGTTTTGCCGCATACAGTGATGCCTTTAGGAGCAGAGCGCCATGCTGTACCTCCAGGCTGCATTACCTTCTCCATCGCATTTACTACGGTGGTGAAAAATGAAGTGTCAATACCCAGTCCGTACCTTTTGGTGTACTCCTCACGTGGCGGATTGCCTAAGCCTATCTGCTTCACTGTGTGTGGCGGCACATACCAGCCACGGTTGGCCAATATGGCGGCCATGTTTGCCATCTGGAGTGGTGTCACCAACATTTCACCTTCGCCTATGCTAAGGCTGTATATGGTAGAAAAAGCCCACTGCTCTTTGCCATACCATTTGTCGTAAAAATCTGTGTCGGGCACATCGCCTTTTTTCACAGCTGGTATATCGGTGTGCAGGTCAGTACCAAATCCAAAACGGGTGATGTATTCAGTCCACACATTCAGCCCAAGGCGTGCGTCTTTGAATCGGTTGGTTCGGTCGCGGTCGCCTTCCACCACACGCTGCATCACCCCTCGGAAGTAGGGGTTGCAGGAGTGTACAATGGCCATTTCCAGATCATCATTGCTGTGGCTGCCATGGCAGCCAATGATGCCACGGTTGCACGGTATGCGGGTTTGCGGGGTGATGGCACCTACGCTGAGTGCGGTGAGCGATTGAGCGAGTTTGAAAATAGATCCGGGTCGGTATTGTGCTTGTGTGGCGCGGTTGAAAAGGGGCTTCTGGGGGTCGTTTACAAGCACATTGAAGTTGTGTCCGCGTACACGGCCCACCAGCAGGTTGGGATCGTAGGTGGGTGCTGACACCATGCAGAGTATTTCGCCTGTGGCAGGTTCTATAGCCACTATGCAGCCGCGCTTGTTCTGCATCAGCAACTCACCATACTTCTGTAGTTCGGCATCCATGCCGCACACCAGGTTGGTGCCCGGTATAGCAGGCACATCTTCTTTGTCGCCTTTGTGCTCGTGCCTGTTGCCTACATTGTCTTTGAATTGGTAGTCTATTCCCTTCACCCCGCGCAATTCCTTTTCATACGCCTTTTCTATCCCACTTTTCCCCATCAGATCCAGTTTGGTGTAGTAGTGTTCAGCGTCCTGGCTTCTGAATTCCGGATCCGATATTTTTCCTACATCGCCCAAGTAGAGCGCGCCAACCTGTTGCGGATAAACACGCAGTGTGTATGCGCGGGCAAAAAAGCCCTCATATTGATAAAGTTGTTCGTTGATTACGGCAAATTCACTGGGCAGAATTTGCTCTACCACCACCTGGCGCAGCCTGGTTTCATTTTTCTTTTTTGCTTTTGCAAAAACAGCACGCAGGTCTTGCACCTGCATGTTCACCAGGTTGCAAAATTCTGTAGTGTCAAAAGGCTTCACGCTTTTGGGAATACACATCAAGTCATAAACAGTCTGGTTGCTTACCAACATGCGGCCTTTGCGGTCGTAGATGATGCCGCGTGGCGGAGCCAGTTGCACTTCTTCTTCAGCTATTGCGCTGGCTTCTTCCTTCAGTTTGGTGTTGATGGCTTGAAGTGAAAACAAGCGAATGGTGTATATGATACCGATGATACATACAATCAGAATGAGTGTGATGCGTCTGTTGTCTAAGTTCACAACTCGGTGGATTTGGAAGTGAAGATGAGATACTGCCCGATGGTCATAAGCAGCAGTGTAGCCGCGGCACTACAGATGATGTGCAGTAATTGATAGAAAAAATCGGAAAAGCGGAACACCTCCATGAAGAATAACCAGGTGTGATGAATTACAGTTAGCACACCGGCATAAGTGATATACCATGCCAGTCCCATGCGCTGCACAGTGGGGCGCTGCGAGGAGTCGTAGCCTTCCCGCGGGGCCAGAAAGCGCTGCACCAGTGGCAATGCAAAACCCATGGTAAGGCATGCTGTGGTGTGCAGCCCCAGAGGCCCGGTGAAGTAGTCCATGACGAGGCCTGTGATAAATGAAATCACCAGTACCAGCCACCGTGGCGTGCTGAATGGCAACATGAGCAGTCCGAAAATGTAAATCCAGGGCAACACCAAACCATCGAACAGCAATATGCGGCTGACTACAACACTTTGCAGTAAGATGAGGAAAAGAATGCGGGCCAGATTAATCAGTATCGCCTGTAGCATTTTCTACTTGTTGTTCGAGGGTTTGTTGTTCTTCATGCATCAGGTCGCTTATCACTTCCACATAGTCTATTCTGCCAAAGTCAGCAGCCAGTCGCACCTTCAGCAAGTGGAAATCTTTGTCTTCTTCTATTCTTTCCACCACACCTACCATTAGGTTACGTGGAAAAAAACTGGAGTTACCTGTGGTGAGTATGGTGTCGCCAATATTTACCGGTACACTTCTCGTTATCTGAATCACATCTGCAATAGCCGGGTCACCACCACGCCATACTATATAACCCATGAATCCGGAGTTCTTGTGCTTTACACTGGTGCTAAAATCTTTGTGGAGTATAGGCATCACTACCGCAAAATGATCACTCACGCTTACCACCTTGCCTACCAAAGCTCCATGTGCTATTACACCCATTTTTTCCTTCACATCACCAGTAATGCCTCTATCCAGAGTGAGGTAGATGTAGTTCTGTTCTCTGTTCACACTGTAATTCACCACACGGGCAGGCCTGTACACGTAGCGCTGCTGAGCGAGTGTATCAGTCAGGGTGTCTGAACTTGTTCGCTGTATATAAAAATTTTCTGATCGTTGGCTGCGCAATTGTGCATTTTCCAAAGTCAATTTGTCGTTGAGTGATCCCAGATAGATGTATTCAGCCAGCTGGGCGCGCTTGGCATAGATGCTACCCACCAAGTCATTGCTTTGCTGCATGAATTCCGATTGGTGGTAGTTGTTGCTGGCAAACAGGATGTAGAGAGCCAATACTTGCATGGCCAGAAACATCAGGAAAACATAAGATCGTGATATGAGTGCGAAAATGTTGCGCATGCGATGCTCTGCAGAATACTAATGCTTACACAAGGTTTTTTGAATGTCGTTTGTATTGTAAACCAAATCAGGAAAAGAGCAAGCCGCGATAAAGAAATGGATCAGCACTGGCGTTTCATTTTCCATGCTTTAGCCTCCACGCTACATTATTCACGCATCAGGAATTGGAACTTGTTGATATTCTTAAGCGCAATGCCTGTGCCGCGCGCCACTGCACGCAAAGGATCATCTGCCACATGCACAGGCAATTTCGTTTTCAGGGATATGCGTTTGTCCAAACCACGCAGCAGCGCACCACCTCCGGCCAAGTAGATACCTGTTTTGTAGATGTCGGCACTCAACTCAGGTGGTGTATTCTCCAGACAACTCATGATGGCCTCTTCAATTTTAGCAATGCTCTTGTCTAATGCATGTGCTATTTCTGAATAAGAAACTGAGATCTCTTTTGGAATGCCTGTCATCAGGTCGCGGCCACGCACGCTATAGTCCGGTGGCGGATTGTCCAATTCGGGCAGGGCAGCACCTACTTCAATTTTTATTTGTTCCGCAGTGCGCTCACCGATCAGTATGTTGTGTTGCCTGCGCATGTATTCTTCTATGTCTTGCGTCAGCTCATCGCCTGCTACACGTATGTTTTTGTCTGTAACGATTCCGCCAAGCGCTATCACCGCAATCTCCGATGTACCACCGCCAATATCTATCACCATGTTGCCCATCGGTTCTTCCACATCTATGCCGATACCAATAGCGGCAGCCATAGGTTCGTGTATCAGATAGACTTCTTTGGCGCCTGCGTGTTCAGCGCTGTCTTTCACCGCACGTTTCTCAACTTCGGTTATTCCGCTGGGTATGCATATCACCATGCGCAGCGAGGGCTGAAATAAACCTTTGCCTTTGGCAATCATTTTTATCATGCCCTTTATCATGTCCTCAGCGGCATGGAAGTCAGCTATCACCCCGTCTTTCAGAGGACGAATTGTCTTTATGTTTTCGTGTGTCTTGCCGTGCATCTGCTGTGCCTGGCGGCCCACAGCAACGGTTCTGCTCGTTGCGCGGTCGCGTGCTATGATGCTGGGTTCGTCCACCACCACCTTATCATTTTGAATGATGATGGTGTTCGCGGTGCCAAGGTCTATGGCTATTTCCTGGGTCAGAAAGTTGAAAAGGCCCATGCGTATTTCTTCGGTTTTTCCTTGTGAGATTTGGATTATGATGCTAAAAACCCCGACAGACAAGGCTTTCAGCGCGGACTTCAAAAAAGTTGGCTCAAAGATATTTGCATCGATATGGGCTGAAAGCCTTGCGCTGCGAACAAATGAACGGAGTTATCAACTATATTAGAGGTGGCATTTAGCAACCAGTGCGACAAAAGGAAGATAACTTTTGAAGACCAAATGGAAATGAGAGAATAATGAAGAATGAAAATACTATAATTGCGCGGTATCGACAGAAGCCACACACGGTGCGGCTTTCAGAAGCGGGCTTGAAAAAAAAGGAAGTTTCCCTTTGTCAGCGAAACGAGGCCATTACATTTGCCGCGCTTTTCAGGCAGGAAATAAGGCATGACAATCACTTCAAACACCACAAAGGACAAGGCTTTCAGAGCTTTTTTGCCGTATTTTTTTTCGGTGGTGTGTGTGTTTTCATCTTCTTACCTATTCGCTTCTGATAGCGATGAAGGAACAGCGGCCAAAAAGTTCAATGCCGGTGAGATGATTACCCACCACATTTCTGATGCGCACTCTATTCACTTCTTCGGGCATGTTTCTGTTCCCTTGCCTTGCATAGTAAAAACAGACAATGGGTTCGACTTCTTCATGAGTTCTGTTTTTAATGATGAGCACCACGAGCCTTCAAAAACCTACCACAGCACAAGCACAGGCAATACCTATGCACTTCATCACGAGAAAATTTATGTGGTAGAGACTGGCGAACATCAAACACCTGTTGTGCGGCATGACAGTCTTCACTTGAATGCGGATAGTACGGTAGCAGAACATGGCCCTGTTGCAGAAGCAATGCCGGAAGCAGTCACTCACGAATTTCATGGAACACCTGTTACCGATTTCTCTATCACCAAATCGGTTTTTGGAATGTTGATGATACTTGGGTTAGTCATTTTCCTTTTCACACGAGTGGCCAAAGCCTATCAAAAAAGAAAAGGACAGGCCCCAAAGGGAATGCAGAATCTACTGGAGGTATTTGTTCTCTTCATCAAAGATGAAGTAGCCATGCCGGCACTGGGCAAAAAGAAAACAGCCAGGTACCTGCCATTCCTGCTTTCCATGTTTTTCTTTATATGGTGTTGCAATCTTCTTGGTCTTGTACCATTTCTGGGAGGATTCAATATCACAGGAACACTTAGCATCACTATGGTGATGGCGGCAATGGTTTTTATCATCACAACTATAAGTGGAAATGCACACTACTGGGGTCACATTGTATGGCCTCCCGGAGTACCTTTTGCAGTAAAGATTATCCTCGTTCCAATTGAAATAGCCAGTGTGCTCATCAAGCCAACTGTATTGATGATACGTCTTACAGCCAACATCAACGCTGGTCACATTGTGATATTGGCATTGACATCACTCATCTTCATCTTTGGTGAAAAGGGCGCAGGCGCAGGTTTGGGTGTAGGCATCGCCTCCACATTGTTTATGGTATTTATGTTCTTTATCGAACTTTTGGTAGCATTCCTTCAGGCATATGTGTTCACGCTGCTGGCCGCCCTTTACTTTGGCGATGCCACACAGGAGCACCACCACGAAGAGGCACATGTTGAAGCACAACACTAAGCATTTTTTATTACAAGCAATAACAAACAAATCAAATAATCATCATGGAATTAATGACAGTTCTTTTGCAGGCGGAAATCACAGATTTTACATTCAGAGGCTTGGCAGCAATTGGTGCCGGTCTTGCTGCAGTGGGTGCAGGTATCGGTGTGGGTCTTATCGGTGGTCACGCACTGGAGGCTATGGCCCGCCAACCTGAAAGCATGGGCGACCTTCGCGCTAACATGATTGTAGCTGCTGCTCTTGTAGAAGGAGTTGCTCTGTTCGCGGTTATCATCTGCCTGCTTGTTGCTCTTTAAATCGCAATAACCGGAGCAGAGTATGCTGCGCAAACGAGAATCATTTCTCATCAATTAAATAAATAAGGAAATGGGAGCATTATTAAGTGTAAGTTGGGGTACCGTGTTTTGGGCTACGTGCGCATTCCTCATCGTTCTCTTCATTTTGAAGAAGTACGCCTGGGGGCCTATTCTGAAGTCGCTCGATGAGCGTTCTCAAAGCATTGAGAATGCGCTGGGCGAAGCAGAAAAAGCGCGTAAGGAAATAACCAATTTGAAGGCAGGCAACGAGCAACTGTTGCGCGAGGCGCGCGATGAGCGCGACCGAATAGTGCGCGATGCCAAAGAAGTGGCCGAAAAGGTGAAGGCTGACATAGAAGCCAAAGCACGCGAAAACTCAGAACGCCTGATAGCTGCGGCCAAGCTGGAAATAGACAACCAGAAGAAGGCCGCCATCACTGATTTGAAGAATCAGGTGGCAACACTCAGCGTTGGCATAGCAGAGAAGCTAGTGCGTGAAAAGATGAGCGACAACGACAAACAAAATGCACTAAACCATGCGCTCACATCTGAAATAAACCCGAACTAAGCTGCTATGAAAGGGATCAAAATATCTTCACGTTATGCCAAATCATTGCTCCAACTGGCGCTGGAAAAAAATCAGTTGGATGCGGTATATGCTGACATGAAGTTGATAGATGAAACCATTGACAGCAGCCGCGAACTGAGCAATTTGCTAAACAACCCTGTGGTGAAGACAGACACCAAGGTGTCCATACTGAACCAGTTGTTTGGCGGCCACATTGGGCAGATAACCCATGGCTTCATGAAGTTGCTCACAGAAAAAGGCCGCGAAGGTTATCTGGCAGAAGTAGCACAGTCGTTCGTAGAGCAGGTTAAAACTTATAAGCACATTACATCTGCTGAAGTGACAACGGCCATCAGAATGGACAACCGCACCCGCGAGCATGTGCTGCGCATAGCCAAAGAACTGAAAGGTGGAACCATTGATTTAGTTGAAAGGGTGGACAATGAGTTGATAGGAGGCTTTGTGCTGAAGGTGGGCGACAATATGATCGATACCAGCATAGCAGGCCAACTGCGCGGCCTCAGGCGCGAGTTTGACGACAATCCATACGTACCGGATTTTTGATTTTATACTTAAAAGCAAACCTCATTTATCAGGTTTGACTTTTCCATTTCAAGCGTAACAAATAGCAGCATATAAATGAAGCTGCATAACAACCAAAAAGAAAATGGCTGAAATAAAACCAGCAGAGATTTCGAACATACTACGCGAGCAACTCGCAGGATTTAAGACTGAAGCAGAATTGCAAGAGGTGGGCACTATCCTTCAGGTTGGAGATGGAATTGCGCGTATCTATGGTCTCAACAATGTGCAAAGTGGCGAGCTTATCGAATTTGACAACGGAGTTCGCGGTATCGCGCTGAATCTGGAAGAGGATAACGTAGGTGCTGTGTTACTTGGCCCCGGGGGAAACCTCAAAGAAGGCAGTAGCGTGAAGCGCACCAAGCGCATTGCATCCATCAATGTGGGTGAAGGAATGCTTGGCCGTGTGGTGAACACATTGGGCGAGTCCATTGATGGCAAAGGTCCCATAACAGGAGAAACATTTGAAATGCCAATAGAGCGAAAAGCTCCTGGTGTTATCTACCGTCAGCCGGTAAATGAGCCATTGCAAACAGGTATCAAAGCAATTGATGCGATGATTCCCATTGGCCGTGGTCAGCGCGAGTTGATCATCGGTGACCGTCAAACCGGCAAGACCACAGTTGCCATTGACACCATCATAAATCAAAGAGAATTTTACGACAAAGGGCAGCCTGTTTATTGCATCTATGTAGCAATAGGACAAAAAGGTTCAACCATTGCCTCCACAGTAAAAACACTGGAAGAAAATGGTGCAATGGCATATACAGTGGTTGTAGCTGCAACAGCTTCAGACCCTGCCCCGCTTCAGTTCTATGCACCATTTGCCGGTTGTGCAATTGGAGAATTTTTCCGGGACACTGGTCGTCCCGCATTGATCGTATATGATGATTTGTCGAAGCAGGCTGTAGCTTACCGCGAAGTATCTCTGCTGCTGCGCAGACCTCCCGGACGCGAGGCATACCCCGGTGACGTATTCTACTTGCACAGCCGTTTGCTGGAGAGAGCTGCCAAAGTGAACGCCACTCAGCGTGTTGCTGAAACCATGAACGACCTTCCTGAATCATTGAGAAAAGTGGTGAAAGGCGGTGGTTCATTGACTGCATTGCCAATCATCGAGACACAGGCAGGTGACGTTTCAGCTTACATCCCAACCAACGTAATTTCTATTACTGACGGACAGATATTCCTTGAGTCAAACCTATTCAACAGCGGTGTGCGTCCTGCCATCAACGTGGGTATCAGCGTAAGCCGTGTGGGTGGTAGTGCTCAGATCAAGTCCATGAAAAAAGTTGCGGGCACATTGAAGCTTGATCAGGCACAATACCGTGAATTGGAGGCCTTCGCAAAATTCGGTTCAGACTTGGATGATGCCACAAAGTTCGTTTTGGAAAAGGGAAAACGCAATGTGGAAATCCTGAAGCAGAATTCGAACTCACCCATGACAGTGGAGAAGCAAATTGCTATTCTATACTGCGGAACCAAAGGGTTACTTTCTAAAGTTCCCGTTGGTGAAGTGCGTGCATTTCAGGACGAATTTCTGCAATACTTAGAGAGCAAACACAAAGACACCTTGAATGCACTTGCTGCCGGAAAGTTGGATGATGAGATAACCGGAGTGATAGAAAAAGTAGCAAAAGACCTTTCCGCGAGATATAACTAATACGTTTGTACAAAGTACGAAGTACCATGTACAAAGCCTGAGAAGCACAGCAAAGAATTCATTGTACACTATACTTTGTACGTAGTACCCAAGCAATGGCCAACCTCAAAGAAATACGCACACGCATAGTTTCAGTAAACAGCACCATGCAGATAACCTCTGCCATGAAGATGGTAAGTGCTGCCAAACTAAAGCGTGCCCAGGATGCAGTTACACGCATGCGACCCTATGCTGAGAAGCTACAGGAGATACTCAGCAATGTGAGCAGCAGCCTTGAATCTGGTGAAGGCGCTTACAGCAAACAGCGTGAAGTAAAAAACATACTTGTAGTTGCCATCACCAGCAACAGAGGTCTTTGTGGCGGATTCAACAACAATGTGATGAAGGACATACGCTCAGCCCTTCGCACAGACTATGCAAATGCCAATGTGAAAATTCTTTCACTAGGAAAAAAAGCTTCGGATACATACAAACGCACCGGCAACCACTATCACGAGGGTTTTGGTGACACGCCATACAGCATTTTCGACCATCTCACTTTTGATAACACATCTGCTATTGCTGCTGAGATTATGAAACAGTTTACCGATGGCAAATTTGACAAGGTGGTGTTGGTTTACAACAAATTCAAGAATGCAGCGGTGCAGATATTGATGCGTGAAGACTATCTGCCGGTAAGCCCTCCGGTAGGAAGCAGCAAGACGACCAGAACTGATTACATATTTGAGCCTGAGAAGGAACAAATCATTCAAGAGTTGATACCACGCTCATTGAAAGTGCAACTCTTCAAGGCCTTGTTAGACAGCCAGGCTGCGGAACATGGAGCACGCATGACGGCAATGCACAAAGCCACCGACAATGCCGGTGAAATGGTAAAAGAACTGAAGTTGACTTACAACAAAGCCCGTCAGGCAGCCATTACAGGTGAGATATTGGAGATTGTGGCAGGTGCTGAGGCTTTGAACGGATAAAGAGATTTGTATGAAATGAATTGTGAGCTGC
Organism: Flavobacteriales bacterium; assembly: GCA_046155615.1. Classification (GTDB taxonomy): domain Bacteria; phylum Bacteroidota; class Bacteroidia; order Flavobacteriales_D; family Sanyastnellaceae; genus JANNVZ01. The sequence goes on from JBJXFP010000042.1 coordinate 19,062, forward strand.
TCGTGAGGCAGCTTTTTTTTGGCCATACAGTTGCGATGAATCCAAACGATCAACGACACAGAAAACTAAACGCGCTCCATTTTCTTAAT
>JBJXFP010000057.1:0-2672 GCA_046155615.1 Flavobacteriales bacterium
ATCTAATCATTTTATAAATTTTGAAAGTGTCACAATATGAAAAAATCCATACTAATTGAAACATTGAAAATCTCATTCTTCCTATGAAGATTCGGAGCACAAATTTAGCTTCTCATCACACCCTCACTCCTTCTTCCTCCTCTTTCAACTTCATAATCTGTTCCAGTGCATCGGGCACCACATCGCTGCAAATGACAACGAATGAACCGGGCACAGCGCCTTTGATGGCGTAGTCTATTGCTTCACGCTCTTTGCGGAAGATGGTCATCTTCTTGTCTTTGCTTACTTCGTGTATGCCTTGGGTCATCAGTTCTATGATGGCGTCTTCGGTGCGGCCACGTAAGTTTTTGTCTTGTCGTATAATGATTTCATCAAACATACCTGCAGCTACTTTGCCAAGGTTGATGATGTCTTCATCTCTTCTGTCACCCACACCTGCTATGATTCCAACTTTTGGGGTTGCATCCACTTTACTTAGGAAATCGCTGATGGCCATGAAGCCGTGTGTGTTGTGTGCATAGTCCACCATCACTGTAAAGTTTTTGAAGTGGAACATATTCATACGTCCGGGAGTTTGTGCCGGACTTGGTATGAAGGTGAGCAATGCATTGCGCATGTCTTCTATATCAAAGCCGCGCACAAATCCTGCAAGCAGACAAGGCAATACGTTAGCGATGTTGAATGTGGCACGTCCGCCATAAGTGAGTGGAATAGCTGATGCTTTTTCTACTCGAATTTTCCATGTGCCTTTGCAAATGGTGACATAACCGTTTTCATATATCGCGGCCAGTCCTCCTGTTTTGATGTGCTCCTGTATCACAGGATTGTTTTCATCTAAGCTGAAGTAAGCCACTTTGCATTCGAGGCCTTTGGCCATGCCCAGGGTGTATTCATTGTCAGCATTCAGTATGGCATAGCCGCTTGGCATTGTGCTTTCTATCACCACGCTTTTTACTCGTGCCAGTTGTTCCAATGTATCAATATCGCCAAGGCCCAGGTGGTCTTCAGCCACGTTGGTGCATATTGAAATATCGCAACGATGGAAACCGAGACCTGCGCGAAGTATTCCGCCACGTGCGCACTCCAATACTGCGAAGTCAACGGTAGGATCTTTCAATACAAATTCTGCGCTGATAGGCCCGGTGCAATCACCACGCATCATCAGTTGATTTTGTATGTACACACCATCGGTGGTTGTGTATCCCACTTTGTGGCCCATCGTTTTTACAATGTGCGCCATCAGACGCGTTGTAGTAGTTTTTCCATTGGTACCGCTCACGGCTATTATGGGAATGCGTGCGCTCGCACCCGGTGGATAGAGCATATCGATGACAGGCTCTGCAACATTGCGTGGAAGGCCTTCTGTTGGGTCGAGGTGCATGCGGAAACCGGGTGCAGCATTTACTTCCAGTATGGCACCACCATTTTCTTTTACCGGGGTGCTTAGGCTTTCGCCCATGATGTCAATGCCACAAATGTCAAGGCCGATGATGCGCGCAATGCGCTCGCACATGAATACGTTGTCAGGATGCACAAGGTCTGTGATGTCCGTGGCAGTGCCCCCTGTGCTCAGGTTGGCAGTAGGTTTCAGAAAAACTTCGCGGCCTTTGTTTATCACACTTTCCAACGTGAGTCCTTCGCGGTTTAGCATTTCTAGCAGGAAATCGTCCACTGTTATTTGGGTCAATACTTTTTCATGGCCATATCCTCTGCGCGGGTCTTCGTTGGTTTTGTCTATCAGTTGTTGAATGGTGTTTTTTCCATCGCCTGTTACAGCCGCAGGTTTGCGAATAGCAGCAGCAACAAATTTGTAGTTGATCACCAACACACGGTGGTCTTGCCCGGTGATGAATTTTTCTACAATGATGCCTCTTCCATATTTTTTTGCAGCAGCTAAACCAATGCAAGCGCCTTCCCAATCTGTTATTCCAGTAGTAGCTCCCTTGCCATGATTTCCATTTACAGGTTTTGTAACAATTGGGTAGCCAATGCTGTCAATAGCATCTTTCAATCCTTCTTCGCTATACACAATGCGGCCTTTGGGCACAGGTATTTCGGCTGCGCCTAAAAGGTTTTTAGTTTCTTCTTTGTCACAAGCTATATCCACTGCGATGCTACCTGTGGTGCTTGCAATGGTGGCGCGAATTCGCCTTTGGTTTACTCCATAGCCAAGTTGTACAAGAGAGTGCCTATTCAAACGGATGTATGGAATGCCGCGCGACACGGCCTCATCTACTATACAGCCTGTAGATGGACCAAGGCGTTCATCTTCGCGTATCTCACGCAGTTGTTGTATGTCAGCGGCAAGGTCATAATCTTTTCCTTCTATCAAGGCCTCGGTGATGCGAACCGCTGCGCGTGCTGCAAACTGCCCTGCCTTTTCTTCCATGTAGCTGAACACTACGTTGTACACACCGGGCTTGCTGGTTTCACGCGTTCGGCCAAAGCCGCACTCCATCCCTGCGAGGGTTTGTATCTCCAGCGCGATGTGTTCTATCACATGGCCCATCCAGGTGCCTTCTTTCACACGTGTGAAAAAACCACCGGGTTCGCCCACACTGCATCTGTGGCTGTACATGGAAGGAAAAAGCTTCTCCAATCCCTCACTGAAGCCATCAATGGAGTTGGAAGGTCGTTGTTCCATTTCCTCCAAATCGAGGCGCATCTGTATC
>JBJXFP010000062.1:0-2656 GCA_046155615.1 Flavobacteriales bacterium
CGGTGGAACCGGGCTGCGACCTCAGCGCGCAAGACAAAGACTTTCATGAACAAATGGGTCAGCGCTACTTCGACTTGTGGCTGCTTAACTATGACAACAGTGGTCTTGCAGAAAAAGTGGTGAAGGAATACAATCAGGCTTTGATGGCTGACAGCACAGACTGCATGCTACACTACAACATGGGTGTGCTTCAATACAACCGTGCCGTGTTCATGTATCGCAGCATCGGCCCAGAAACGGATATGTTCGAGATGATGGACATACAGATAAAAGCATCTGAGTTGATAAAAACCAAGGCCATGCCTGCGATGAAAAAAGCGGACACGATGTGTCCCAATCACGGAGAGATACTGAACGGGCTGCTAGCCATGAACAAAGCACTGGAGCGAGAAAACGATGTTGAATATTTTAAGCAGGAGATAGAGCGGCTGATTGAACAAGGAAAAATGCGAAGCTTGACCAATCAGAAGAAATAGCCATTGCTTGACGAATTGTAGAAAACCTATGTTGCCACCCCTTTCCCAAAATACTATGATGTATTTATTGCGCTCAGGAATAGTGTGCATTTTGTTATGTGTCCTCTTCTCAGTTGGCGCTGCTGCTCAGGGGCCAATATCCACCACCACTCATGCTATGACCGCAGCGCGCCTTTGTCAGGAAGGCAAAATGCCGGAAGCAATGGAAGAAGTTGAGTTGGCCATTGTTGACGAAACAGAAAACAAAGACATGTACACTTGGTATGTGCGTGGCTTTATCTACAAAGAGCAATACAAACTATCTAAGGATGTGACAACCCGCGAAACAGCAGTAGCCTCCTTTTTGAAAAGCAAAGAGATGTTGGGCAGTGATGATGAAGTAACAATCAACCATACTGCTGCGCTGAAGTATCTGGCAACTACCTACTACAATGATGCACTACAGTCAGCGACCAACATGCAAACGGCAGACGATGCAGAACCGGAACAACTGATGCAGCAATTCGAAACACTGATGCGCAAAGTGGCACCGGGAAAAGATGTGGTGCAGGAGTATATAACCTACTATACCGCAAAAGCACAGCGTCTCTATGAGTTATGGAATATTTCAAAAACAGACACCTTGCTTTTCGAAAGCTGCGTTCAGAATTTTGAATCCGTTATAGCACTGCATCCTGAAGATTGCACAAGCAAATACAACCTAGGTGTTCTCTATTATAACAAAGCATTATCCGTGCATCAGGATGATAGCATTGAAGACAATGGGTCTGATAGCGCGCAGTTATCCCGTGAGCTGGTGCAAAAAGCAACAGCGTTGATTGAATCAGCGAATAAGACCTGTCCTTCGGAGGAATACCAACATGCGTTGGACAACTGCAACAGAATGCTGGAAATGCCCGTGACTGAAAAAAATAAATAAGCCATTGTCATTCCGGTTCAGCATATCACGCAGGATTGGCCTTGGTTTTGGCCTCTTCATATTGGTGGTGGCGATGGTGTTCTACATCACCAACAATACACTGAATGAAAGCCGTGAAATCAACGACCGCATCAACAACGTATATGCTCCATCAGTGAAAGCATTGGACGAGTTGAACAATCAACTCGAGCGGGCACAGCAACTGATGAAGCGCTGGAGTGTGGTACAAATAAGAGATGACGACCGCGATAGAACGGAGGTAGTTGAACTATCTGAACAAAAAATCCCAGCGCAACTGCGGCTTATTCAAAATCTTTCATCAAACTGGGAGCCTGTAGATAGCGCCCGCTTTGCAGAGCTTAGCATGCATTATAACAACTTGAGCATTGCCTATGCTGAAATCAGAAAACTACTTTCAAGTTTTGAAAGTTATCTGGACCCCATGAGCGCCATGATGGCCGAAGACTATTTTGTAGATGGCGGCCTAATTACATCCGAAAGTGGGGTGATATATGAGAAACTGGATGCCATTCTGATCAGCCAACGCAATGCAATGAACGCAGAAATAGAACTGATGAATCAATCGTTCGAAAAGCTACGCTCGCTGCTTGTGAATATCGCCATTGGCGTTTTGCTTGCTGGATTGCTTATCGGATACTTCACCACGCGGAGTATTGTACGCCCCGTCAACTCACTCAGAAAAAAGCTAACCAACCTCTCGCAAGGCATCTATAGTGTGCACCCCACACGTGCAGGCAACGATGAAGTGGGCGATATGGCCAAGGCGGTACACAGGCTCATCACCAATTTTGAAAAGACCAAAGAGTTTTCACTCAGCGTGGGATCGGGTCAGTTCGATGTTCCATTCACTCCATTGTCAGAACACGATGAGTTGGGCCAAGCCTTAATACGAATGCGCAACGATCTTGCATCTTATCGCCATGAGATGGAAGACAAAGTGGCGGCACAAACGGTAGAAATAAGAAAACAAAGTGAAGAGGTAGAACTACAACGGCAGCGCGTTACGGAGCTCTATGTAGACTTGCAAAGCAGTATTGACTATGCGAAGCGACTTCAAGAAACCATTTTGCCAGACCAACATTTCATTCAGCAAATGTTTCCCGATTCATTTGTTATGTTCAAACCCAAGGCAACAGTTAGTGGGGATTTCTATTGGTTCAAAGAAAAAGGGGAGAGAAAGATGTTTGCAGCTGCTGACTGCACAGGACATGGTGTGCCGGGTGCCTTTATGAGCCTTGTG
>JBJXFP010000066.1:0-8336 GCA_046155615.1 Flavobacteriales bacterium
AAAATTCAACTTATGCTCAATGATGTATTTCGGCCTTTTGCGGGCCTCGTCTAAGGTGCGCCACAGGTATTCAGCAATGATGCCCAATGAAATATTGGTAACACCAAAGCCAATAAGAATGATGCTGATAAGTGCCGGCCAACCGGGGCTTAGGTCGTCCGATACCATATACCGGATGAGGATGTATGCGGCATACAGAAAACCACTGAGTGCGAAGAGAATTCCCATCACACTCACAAAGCGGATAGGGAAGTAGCTGTAAGCCACAAAGAAGTCTATGAAGAGTTTTATTTTTTTTCCGAGCGTCCATTTGCTCTTGCCTGCTATGCGCTCTTCACGCTCGTAGCGGATGTAGTTGCTGCGGAAACCCATGGTGGCAAACAAGCCTTCAAGCGTGAGGTTGCGCTCATCGTATTGCTTCAGTGCTTCCAGCACTTTGCGCGAAATCATAAACATGCTCGCACCACTTGGCGGAATATTCTTAGACACAATTCTGCGGGCGAAGAAGTAGAATGTGTTGCTGAACAATACCGACAGAGGCGGGTCTTTACGCGTGTTGCGGACAGCCCACACTATTTCGTAGGGCGATTGTAACGCCTTGAACATTTCATGAATCAGGTGCGGAGGTTCTTGCATATCGCAGGCTATGAAGCAGGCTGCATCGCCTGTGGCATGTGCAAGGCCCGCACGAATGGCCATGTGCGAGCCTGCATTGGCACTGAATTTTATCACCTTCACATCACGGTTTGCGGTAGCCACATCAGTAAGGTGTGAGAAGGTGTCGTCTGTGCTGCCATCATCCACGAATATGATTTCGAAGTCATCAAAATTCTTTTTCAACTCGGTGCTGATGCGCTCATGCGCAGTCTTCACTAAGCTGCTTTCGAAATAGACAGGGACTACTACGGAGAGTTTCATATCGAAATAATTTTTGCAGGTACGCCAGCTACTACAGCGCCATCGGTTACATCCTTGGTTACTACAGCACCGGCACCAATCTTACAACCGCTTCCAATTTTCACTTCAGGTAGTATGGTGGCATTGCTGCCAATCAATGTGCAATGGCCCACCTGAACGCAACCTGAAAGCACAGCACCCGGGCCTATGTAGCAGCCATCGCCCAGCACCACATCATGCTCTATGGTGGCGTTGGCCCATGCTATGCTGTGGTTGCCGATGCTTGCACGCTGACCAACGTGCACACCAGCACCCAGGACTATGCCTTGATGCAAATGCGCGGATGGTGCTATGATGCTATGCATGCTCAAAGCGCTCAAGGCATGTATGCCTTCATCCTGCAAACGCTTGCCCAGCAGAACTTTCATAGCCAAGTGTTTTTCGCCTATACAAATGATTGCACCAGCGTACTCATGCTTTTTTTCTATGAGTTGCTGCATATTTCCTTCCACTGCTATGTCGAAGAATGACTGACCCAACTTGCCTGCATCATCATCAAAAAAAGAAAAAGAGACAGAAGCATCGCGCGATAGCAGGATGTCCGCAGCTAATGATGCGGCATAATTCACTCCTATCAGTGCGATGCGATTCATGCGGGTTGCAGCAGATTGAACGGGTAAACAAAGAAATAAGGGAAGCGGCTGCTGATTCCATTGGAACCATGGGTACGGAAGTAATCAGTATTGCGCAGAGGCTTCACAAATATTTTGTAGGTGCCATCCATTGAGCCCCATTTCTTTTTGAATTTGTAAACGCCACTTTCTTTGGATGGCGAGCTTTCCCAGTTCCAAAGCCTGATGCCGCGGCTTCGTGCATGCATCATGGCGTGGTGGATGAGCACTGTGCTTGGCTGCTGCGTGCGATACTCGTGCAGCGAACAGGGTAGGTAATAGCTTGCCGTAGCAGGCGAAAAAATCATGATGAGGCCTGCAACTATTTTGTTATCAAGCATAGCAAGCCATGTGGTGGTGTTGCCTCCTTCATTGCTGGCGTTGGCCAGCAAACGAAGACAGTCCAAACTCTTGGGTGGTATGCCGTAGTCCGCACAATTCTTTTGATAGATGTCATTGAGTGCAATGATGTCATCATCATTTCGCACTGCCATGATTTTGACACCTGCGCTTTCAGCCTTGCGCAAATCGTAGCGCAGGCTACTGTCAGGCTCATACTTGTCCAGCTCTATGTATGTGGTGTGCTTGTCCACTACATATGCATCATGCAGGTGTTGCACATAATATTCTTCTGTTGCGTTGTTCTGAAATGGCGTGTAGAAAGAGATGCTCACCGCATTTTTCTCTACGGCTAAGGCAAGTGCCTCGTTGAGCAGCAGTGCATGAATTTCTTCGGCCCATTCGCTGCTATAGTCACACAACACGCCTGCATTAGGCCCAAAGTAAGGCATGGAAGACAGCGCGCATTCACCATCCGATTCTTTGATGAAAAGTGGTATGCAGCCAACCAGCACATCATCTTGAAAGCAGCCGATGGACATGGCTTGGCCGACACCGCAATGTTGCAGCATGTCGCGGTATATCGGATAGTGATAACCCAACACCGAAGGATTGTTTGCGCTCAAAGCATCCAGAAATGTGATGAGTTTATCATCATCTGCCGGTGTGAGGATTCGTGAGGTGAAGCTCATAAAGTTGAGGACTTAATAAGCATTCAGTGCATCCACTACATGGTGTGCTTCTTCGTCAGTTAGTTCGGCATACATGGGTAGTGAGAGGCAATGAGCAGCGAGGTATTCAGCATTGGGGCAGTCGCCTGTTTTGTAGTTCAAATGCGCATAAGCCTTTTGCAGATGGCAAGGCACAGGATAGTGCAGTGCCGGGAAAATGTTTTTCTCGTTCAGGTACTTCATGAGCGCATCGCGGTCGGCTGTGGTGATTACAAACAAGTGGTAGATGCTGTCGGCCCACTGCGGCTGGTGTTGCAGTTTTATTTTCGCGTTGCTGATGTGTGTCTGATAGTATTTGGCAATCTGCCTTCTGCGGTTGTTCCAGCCTTCGAGGTAGCGCAGCTTCACGCTGAGCGATGCGCCTTCGAGGCCTCCCATGCGGTAGTTGTATCCCACCTCATCGTGGTAGTAGCGCACGGTGCTGCCGTGGTTGCGAAGGGAGCACAGGTGCTTGTAGTAGTCCTCATGGTTGGTACTGATGCCACCTGCTTCGCCACATGCGCCCAGATTTTTTCCCGGATAAAAACTGAAGCAGGCCATCTGGCCAAAGCTGCCTACTGTAGTGCCGTTGTATCGTGCGCCCTGTGCCTGGGCAGCATCTTCAATCAAGTGCAAGTTGTGCTTTTTGCAGATGGCTTGCACACCGGCTATGTCGAATGGCTGACCATAGAGATGTACTCCGATGATTGCTTTTGTATTGGCAGTTATTTTTTCTTCAATCTTAGTGATGTCAATCTGCCATGTATCTGCGGTGCTGTCCACAAATACAGGTGTAGCACCTGCATGACTAACGCCCCACGCAGTAGCTATGAAGGTGTCGGCAGGCACAATCACCTCATCGCCTGTACCGATGCCCAATGCGAGCATGGCGAGGTGGAGTGCTGTAGTGCCGTTGTTCACACCAACGGTGTATTTCGTTCCGGTGTATTCAGCAAAACTCTTTTCGAATGCCTCTACAAAAGGCCCACCGCTGAAGGCAGTGTGCTCATATACTTTTTCCCATGCAGCGAATATTTCTTCTTTCACTTGCTTGTGTTGCCCCCTGAGGTCGAGGCATGGTATGCGCTGCATCACTTGTGTAGCTTCGCTCATCTTGTATGCTTGTTTGTGTTTTGGTTGATGTAGAAAAAAAAAAAATTAAGGCGCGGCAAGATAGGAGTGTGTATGTGGTGCGGTGCAAGGGGAGTGGTCAGCTAAATTCGCTGCGGTCAGCAACAGGTATGCTACACAGGTGTATGCCGGAGCGACCCACCACCTTATTCCTACCCTATTTTTTCATTTATGCACCTATTGATAAGATGCGCCCTTACCCTGGCCTGTGTAATGATTTGCGGCACAGTAAGCCTTGGCCAGACAGGGGGGTTCGATTTTATCAATAAGGTAGCCTTGTTCAGTTTGTTGCCCTTTGTGCTGGCCTTCACTTTTTTCTTCTTTGTATTCTACAGATACAAGCGCGAGCTGGAACTACAGCGGCAAAAGCTCGACTTAGAGATACGCGCCCTGCGCGCCCAGATGAATCCGCACTTTATTTTCAACAGCCTCAACAGCATCTACCTATATATACAAAACAATGAGCCTGCGCGGGCCGGAGGCTACCTGCTTCAATTCAGCAACCTGATGCGCAGTGTGCTTGAAAACTCGATGCACGAGCTGGTGACCTTGGAGGACGATATGGAAGTATTGCGCAACTACCTGGAGTTGGAACAGATGCGCACGGGCCACAAATTTGACTTTGAGATAAATACAGCACTGACCGACAGCGGACAGCTATTGGTGCCGCCCCTCATATTGCAACCCGTGGTGGAAAATGCGATATGGCACGGAGTGATGAGCCGCCACGACCGGGGGCTGATAACCATAAGCATAGCCAAGGCCGGAGGCAACCTGAGCCTGGCAGTGGAAGACAATGGCACCAATGAAGTGAAGCATGATAAACAAATAGCAGGTAGCCGGAAGAAGAAGAGCCTCGGCACGCAGATAACCCGTGAGCGCCTGCAGGCCCTGAGCCGCAAGGAGCGGGCAGCGGCCACCATGCACAGCGAACAACTGACAGATGCAAACGGCCACCACAGCGGCTACCGGGTAAGTATGCTGCTGCCACTGATAAATGACTGAAACAACCGAAGGATATGCAGACACACAATGTACTGATAGTGGACGATGAACCTGCGCAGCACCAGTTGCTGAGCCGTATGCTGGCCGAAGGCCACTCCAATATGCGGCTGGTAGGTGTGTGCCACACCGTGGATCAGGCCCACGAATTTTTGCGCAGCGTAAAACCCGACCTCCTATTTCTGGATGTGATGATGCCCGGCAGGAAAGGCTACGAACTGCTGCACGAGCTGGAGGTGGTGGACTTCGAGGTGATATTCACTACGAGCTATGACAACTATGCACTTCAGGCCTTCCGCCTGAGTGCGGTGGACTATCTGCTGAAGCCCTTTGGGCCGGTGGAGCTGCGCGCAGCCATAGAGAAATATGAAGCCCGCCTGCAGCAGCAGTACAACAATGAAAGGCTGAAAGCACTGCTGGCCAACCTGAATGGTGCCGAGGGCAGCGAATTCAAAATAGCTGTGTCCACCAACCGCGGCACAGCTTACGTAAACCTGCCCGATGTGATAAGGATAGAAAGCGGCCCCAAGCTGAATATGCTCCACACCAAAAACGAGGGCCAGGTGCCAACCACTTTTACCATGAATGAATTGGACGATATGCTGCACGACAAAGGCTTCTTCCGCATACACAACTCATATATAGTAAACATGAACTGTGTGAAAGCATTAGTGAAGAAGGGCGACAGCCGCATGGTAGTAACCACTGACGGCTTCGAGATGGAGCTGGCCCGCAGGCGCAGAGACGAGTTCGTAGCCCGGATGGGTGAGTGACCACATAGGGGCAAGCCACTTACACCCATGGGCCGCCATCCGCACCGGGTGCCTGCCGAATTCCACCCGGGTGCCGCCATCTAAATCCAAAAAGCCACCGAATACCATTTTTGGTTTGACCTGCCGGGGTGGTATTCCCCATCATTGCGCAGGTTAGTATCGTTTTCTGCTTTTTCTGAAACAATGAGGACTGTGATCACCCGTGCATGTAACCTCATAAACCCCCCTATACAAAGATGAAAAAAGCAAATTTGAAAACATGGTGTACCCTGGTGCTGGCCGCGGTGCTGGGCGCCTGCAGCGAAAGTCCTGAGCCACAGCAGCAGACCACGGCCATGCTGGCCCCCCCACCCCCGCAAGCCAACCTGCTGGCCAACGATGTGCATGCCATAAGCTACCATGTACTAACCAACTTAGCCACCGGCTACACGGCATGCGACTGCGAGCCGGATATAGAGGCCAATTTCTTCGGGGCATTTTTCGACACCACCTCGCTGCACAACTTGCTTGGAGGCAGCAGCAATGGCCTGTGCCTGCACTTTTGCCTGAGCAGCGGTGGCACCTTCTATATGGCCGCCTCCGCGGCAGTGACTGATGCCGACTCGGTGCTGGCCCCCACCGGGGACTTCCCCATCACGTGCAGCCCCTATATATATGGTGGCAGCAGTGTGGATGCATTTATAGAAAGCACCACCTTCGGGCCATCGGGCTGCAGCACAGCACGGGGCAGTGAGATAAACACCGACCGCAGGCGATTTGGCGCGGCCCTTACCTGCGACTTAGATGGCAATGCCACGCAGGATACCCTGCAAACGGTGCCTGTAGCTTTTCTTAATAAAAACCAGCTACAAATGCTGATAAGCCAGAGCACGGCCACCTATGTGAGTGTGATGCTGGGCTATGACCCTACCAGCAGCCCCAATGTGATGCGCGCCATGTGGATGAGCACCTACTCAGATGCGGGACAAGTGAAGCTGATGAAGACCAATGGAGCGGAGTATGCACTGATGCTGGAGAGGGGGCGCCCATGATGAATGAGATAAGCTATACCCTGGTGTTTGTGGGCCATGCTGTGGTATTGTTTTGTATTTTATATTACTGGAAAAAGTTAGAAAAAGTCCAACGTTGGTTTGGGCTTTTTCTCGTATGGGGATTTGTGAACGACCTCAAGTTGGTGTTTGTAGATGACATGCTATGGAGCGACCGGATACTGGCCTTTTATGTACTTACTGAAATCCCTTTTTACGGCTGGTTTATTTTCTCCATGAGCAAAGGCATTTTCCCCAAAAGACTACAACTGTGGTTCTACGTGCTGCTGCTCCCCTTCTGGGTGCTGTGCTTCTTTGTGCTGGAAGACAGCACGGACAACGATTTCTACAGCAGTATATACGATGGGGTGAGCGCGGCCTTCATCAGTTGTATAGCAGCCTGGGCCTTGGTGAAGATGAGCGAGCAGCCCCGGTGGGGGCAAGGCATCAGGCTGGAAAGCTCACCGCGGTTTTGGTTTCTTGGGGGTGTGTTTCTGTATTTCTTCTGCAGCATATTCATATTCAGCATCATAAGCCGCGAGGTGAGCGAGCGTGCCTGGATAGTACACAATGTGATAAATCTGCTGGCTATGCTTATATATAGTGTAGGCTTTGTGCTGGCGGGCCGGGGAAGAAAAGCGCAGCTTTGATGAGAATGGTCAGTGGCCGGTAGCCAGTGGTCAGTAGTCCCCGTAGGGGCAGGCATTGGCAGTTCGGCAGATTCCACATTCCGCTGCGCTGCATGTGGAATGAAAGAGCGCTGCATGTGGAATGAGGGGCACTGACCCCTGCCCACTGACCACTGATCACTGGCCACTCCCCCCCCAATCTTACCGAATTTCCCCGAAAACCGACCGAACACCACCACCACTTTACCATCTAAGTGCAAATTCCTGCCATCGGCCATCTAAAATTTGGAGGGTGGATGGCAGCATTTCACATTCGCGGGTGCTAAGTGGATATGGCTGATGATATGGATACAAAAAGGGATGGGCAGCAGCGCAGACTGATGCACTACTTAGCCCACCACGCTTGCCCATACGGGGGCATGGCAGACTTGCTGAATGAGTATATGAGGCACACCCATAGCGGATGGGTATCAGATAAAAATCTTTAACTACGGGCACAGGCTCGGTGGCTGACACTGAAACTAAAACCAAAACGCAGTCCCTGCTCTTGCAGCAGGGACTGCAAGAGCAGGGGCCAGAGCAGGGGAGGGGAAAAGCTTAGATAGAGTAATCGAAACCAAATAAAAGGCATGAACAAATGATGGAATGGATATTAGGCATATTAGGAGTTTGCGTAACCTCCCTGCTTACGGTGTATGGTGATAAGCTGCTCAATTTCGCAGTAGGCGGCAGAAAACACAAGTGGCTGAAGGGCGAATGGCAGGCCGAATGGGAATTTAGCACACCCGAAGAGCTGGCCATTTACAAGGCCAAATACCCACAATTCATAGTGCGCATATTGGATAACACAAAGGATGGCATAGCCGACAGCATCACTATAGAGAAAGTATATGGCAAAATAATAAGTGGAGTAGGCAGGCACCCCGAGCGAGGCACATGGAAATTCACCGGGCGCATAGAACACAGCACCATCCGCTGCCATTATACCAGCGATGCGGAGGGTTTTAAGAACCTGGCAGGCGTATTCATACTACAGTTTGATGAGAATATAAGGAACAAGATGGATGGCAAATGGCTACAGAATACAAGCCTGCAGCAAGGACTGATAATAGGAGGGGATGCCGTGTGGAGGAGGTGATGTTAATACACGAAATGC
>JBJXFP010000084.1:0-23187 GCA_046155615.1 Flavobacteriales bacterium
CCATTGGAATATTCCGTTTCAAAAAAAACTCCTGATGCAACAGTTCGATTTTCAAAAAATTGAGCATAGCCTTCATTGCCAATAACCAGAAGGATCAAAATGCAAAGAATGGAACGAAGGCAAGATGTAATCGAATCACAAGGGCTATGAGAGAATAAATATTTGCGAATGCCTTTTTGATTCATTCTATAATGAAACCTGAAGTAAATGAGGAAGTAATGAGGTAATACTTGCCAGCCGGAAAATCATTTAGCGGGATGTGATTGATTCCGGGAAACAATTCCCCTTCATAGACGACAGTTCCTTCAATGGTTGTGATTACATAGTTTTCATTTATTTCAGAAGGTATGTGAATACTTCCATTTGCAGGGTTTGGAAAAACAACAACTTCATTCACTATTGATTCTCGAATCTTTAAATCAACTATCTCGATAGTAGTGTCCGCAGAGCAATTGATGGCATCAGTCACATGACACTCATAACTGCCCTGGCCTATATCTGATACATCTTCCGAATCACAAGCATTGCTCCACAAATAAGTGTATGGCTGATAGCCTCCGGTCACGCTCACATCTATCGCTCCATTGTCACCGTCATACGCATCAGTCACCTCCGAGGTAATGATTATTTCTGTGCTTGATGTCACTTTGTAACTCTCAGTATGTGTGCAGCCCACAGCATCGGTAATTTGCAACTCATGCTCGCCAGCAGGCAGCCAATCGGGGTTATCACCATTCCAGTTCAGTACGTATGGACCCTGCCCTCCCACTATAATTACTTCGGCAGCCACACCTCCGCCATAACACGCAAGTGGTGTGGTAACAACAGCATTGATAAGTGCCAACTCTGTAAGTACAAATGGTTCTTCTGCAATACAACCATTCGCATCGGATATAGCGAGCAAATAACTGCCTGCACCTATCCACTCGGGGTCTGCTCCATTCCAGTCCAGACTCAATTCGCCTGTACCTCCGCTTACCGTTTCATTCACATGGCTGAATTCGCCATTGCATAGCACAGGCAATTCAAGCTCTATTTCAATGGCTGGTGGATCGCTCAGCTCTATGTCGCCTTCTATCATGCAATTGTTTTCATCTATTACTGTATAGTGGTAAATGCCAGCGGCAAGGTCTGTTTGTATCAAATCACCGGGTATTTGATTCCAGGTAATGGAGAATTCAGATGAACCTTCAATTATCATTTCTATGATTCCATTGCTGTTGCCTTCACAAAGCGGATTGGTGATATTGGTTTCAACCATTTCAAAATCTGATAACTCAACGGTGAAGACTTGAATGGAGTTGATACCATATTCATCAGTAAGCTCCACGGTATATATGCCAGACTGATCTACCTCAAGCTCCATCTCGGTGCTGCCATCTGACCATTGATATGTAGTCCACAATCCCGGATCTAAAGTGGTAGTGGTTTGCTGACAAAGTAAAACGGTTGTATAGATTGTATTGGTCGGAAGGGTTTCTCCTTCGGTGAACAAGATGGAGACATTTGTTTCAAGATCGTAGTGTTTGTCCACAATGCCAGAAGGCCAAATCACAATAAGTGAATCTATGGTTTGGTGTGCGCCAAGACCTATGATTTTATGCTGCGAGTCTTGTGACAAATAGTTGGTGCCGCAAAAAGTGTAATGCGCATAAACATCATCTCCGCAATAAACATCAAGTCGGGTGCCTATGCCGTCATGGTTGCTCAAGGTGCCTTGCAAGGTTGATTTCAAATAGTTATTTATGTCGGACGAAAGATTTACATTTTGATACAATGTGAGCAATGCAGGACTCTGCCCATAGCATGTCAGATCTGTTCTGCCATCATTGTTGAAGTCGCCAATGGCTGCTGTATAAGCATCGTTGTATGGGCCGGGCAATTCAAGATCTGTTTCTTCAAATGTTCCATCACCCTGGTTGAAAAGCAACCTATTGTGTTCGGTCATACTGTTGACGCACACAAACAAGTCATGATCTCCATCGTTTTCTACATCAAGCCATGTGCTGTTCCAGCAACCACTGTATATGGCACTGCCTGTGGTGCCTGCCAAATTGGTAAAGTTCAGTTCATCATTTCGCAACAAAAAATTTCCATCAGTTCCATTGCTTAGGTATACATCAAAATCCTGATCATTGTCGTAGTCAGCAAATGAATTGCTCATGCCAAGCAGTTGTGCATCTGCTCCCATTTCTTCTGACATGTTGGTGAGCGACAAACCATCATTCATAAACATGGCTGCGGGGTAATTGTGATCGTTGACCACATACAAATCCTGCCAGCCGTTGCCATCTATGTCTATCCACGTGGACTGAAAAGAAGTGAACTGATCCAAACCAACATCATACTCCTCTGTGACATCGCTAAAGCTACCATCGCCATTGTTGTGCAACAACACGTTTACATAATCATTGTTCTGATTGAAGTTGCAGATGTACACATCAAGAAATCCGTCCCGGTCATAGTCACCCCATGAGGAGCCGTAATAGTTGCCGTCCACAACTGGCAAATCAAGAGATGCGGTAATATCTTCAAGTAATTCAAAATTGCCATTGTTGCGAAACAACTTGCAACTATGCTCGTGATAGGTGATGAAGAGGTCGTAATCATCATCATTGTCAAAGTCAACCCAAACAGGATGTTTGGCGTCCCATGAATTGGAAATGCTGCCTATCTGAGTAAATGCGTTTTGCTGATTGTTTTTGTATAGCTTGATTGGATAACCTGCATCGCACAGTGTGATATCATCCCAGCCATCCTTATCAAAATCGAAAAAGCTAACTCCGCATCCCCATGTTTGAGCCCCATCACCAAACACGTTTATCTGATGCGAAATGGGGGTGAATTGGGCTGCTGAATTCATGGCGAAACTGAGGCATAAGCCGCTCAACAAAATGCCACTCAACAACCAGCACAAGGGCTTCCGTGGGAATCTCAATTCCTTCGAATGATACCTGTGGTTTTTTCTCATTTCATTCAAAGTTTGATTAGAGTTATCGAACCCCATGAAGCATGGAGTTTATATATTCCGGTGCACCAGAGATCTGTGTCAATCACTATTTTTTTTACAGGCACGTCATTCACATATACCAACTCTGCGGCAGCATTGGTGATAGTAAACGGACAAGGTTCCTCAAATTCAAGAATCAACTCTTTGGTAAAAGGATTCGGATAAGTGCTAACAGAAATTTGTGCCTCTCCAATATGAAGATCCAGCACTTCAATAATCTCGCTTGCAGAACACATCATTGCATCAATCACACTGCATGTATATACACCTTGACCCACAGCGGTCAAGTCTTCGGTTTCATCGCCACAGCTCCAGTCAAATGAGTATGGTGCAACACCTCCGCTTACATCTATATTGATTGCACCATTGGATCCATCGAATGCATTCGTTACTTGTGCAGTTATTTCCAGAGCTTCAGCTTCTTCTACTTGCAGTAATGTCATAGCAGTGCATCCGGCTTCGTCTATGGCCACTACCTGATAAACTCCGGCTTCAAGCTGCGATGGATCAAAACCATCTATTATCGAAGTAATAACTCCGACTCCTCCGGTGGCAAGGATCTGCGCAGCTACGACACCTCCATTGCATGCCAGAGGTACATTGCATTCCAGTAATATTTCCGGATTTGAATTCACTGAAACACTCACCGTAGTGTCGCACTGGTTGGCATCGGTCACTGTCAACTGGTGTTGGCCAGCTGAAAGTGAATCTGCATTGCTGCCATTCCAATTGTACTGAAATGGCGGCACTCCTCCGTAAGTTTCATAAATACACGGAGTTGTACTTCCTACGCACACCTGTGTTGTATTCCAGTTTACTGTTATTTCATCCGGCTCAGATATGGTAAGGTTTCCTTCTTGTGCACAGCCGTTGATGTCAACCAAATGATAGTTGTATTCGCCCGCAGGTAAATTGTCAAGATAAGTTGGGGTAGATGTCTCAATGCTTCCACCATTCCACGTGATTACATCAATTGAAGACACATCCATATAGATATGGATACTGCCATCGGCCGCACCATGGCACAATGCATCACTTGCCACACTATTGACAGCCACCGGCAATACTTCATTTACTATATATTCCAACGTCTGGCTAAGGCCAAATTGATTGTTGATGGTGACTGTGTAAACACCGCCCGCTGTCACAGCAAGCGTTTCTTCAGTTGTTTCATTCTGCCACAGATAGTCGCCTTCAACTTCTGGCGAAATGGATATGGTATCTCCGACACAAAGCACAATGGGTTGGATGGAATTCTGATCTATGAAAAACGATTGTCCTTTGTTCAATTCGTGCTGTTGATTAGCCTGTAGGTTGTAATAGCGATCAATCCAGCCACCGGGCCAATGCACCACAACTGAATCAGCCTGAAGCGCATTGCCCAGACCAACTATTCTATATTCAGAATCTTGTGACAGATAATTGTCGCCACAGAATAAGGCAGAGGTGATACAGGTGCCGTTCTCATAACATTTTATCACCGCACCGTACGGATCGGCATCGCCCGACAACGCATTGAGATGAAGTTTTATCCAGTTGTTTTCCTGAGAATAGTTGTTCTGCCAAACTTCGATTCCCAGCGGCATAGCATTGTAACATGCAAAATCCATATAACCATCGTTGTTAAAATCGCCTCGTGAAGCACAGAAACTTAAGTTTTGACCATTCTGCATAGCAATTTCTTCCACATAGTAATAGCCATTGCCCATATTGATGTGAACAGGATTGGCTGTCACAAATTCCGCAACACACACGTGCAAGTCATCATCACCATCATTCTCGACATCTAAAAACGAAGAATTCCAGCACTGAGCATTGACAGCAGTTCCTGTTACTACCGCTACATTGGTAAACTCCAACGCATCATTGCGCATCAGCTTGTTTCCGGCAAATCCATTGGATACGTAAACATCAAAATCGCCATCCTGATCATAATCGGCCATGGTACTGCACATACTGTTCATCATCAGATTTAGTCCAGTAGATACAGCTGATTCAACAAAGCCATCTTCAAAATTGAGATAAAGCGCATTGGGCTGATTGTGGTCATTCACCACATAGAGATCAAGCCGGCCATTGTTATCAATGTCAATCCAGATACTTTGAAAAGTACTCTGCACTCCGTTACCCGTTCCTGTGGCTGAAGTGACATCTGTGAAAGTGCCATCACCATTGTTATGTAACAACCAATTGGTATTAATCGTATCAGTATCATCCATCCAATTGCAGAGATACACATCTAAAAATCCATCTTGATCATAGTCGGCCCAAGAGCATCCAAAAGTGTTTGCTGAAGATGCTGGCAAGTCCAATGCTTCAGTTTGATCAATCATATTGGTAAGATCACCATCGTTACGATAAAGCTTACAACTGGCGTGGTACTTAGTTATGAATAGATCGTAGTCGCCATCATTGTCATAATCCACCCAAACCGGGTGCTTGCTGTCTGCATTATTGGGTATGCTTTCCAATAGGAAAAAACCTCCCTGCTGGTTGTTTTGATACAGCCTGATTGACTGATTGAAGTTGCAATAAGTGATATCGTCCCAGCCATCCTGATTAAAATCGAACGTGCTGATGCCCGACCCGTTGTTTATGTGAGCACCTGTAGCAACAACCAAGGTAGTATCAAGCACAAACTGGCTTACACTACATAACTGTAGTGAAATAAAAAAAACAAGAAGCAGATTTGACTTCATTGCCATAGCACAGTTTCGTTAAGGTTGTAACCCGCAGGCATTAGATTCCCGCTTAGTTAAGGTGCTACGAAGAGAACGGCATTTTTCCGCTCAATCAAAAAATTGTTACGCGAATTTGAAGAAATTCTTGGATTTTGAATTTTGCCTCAAAAAACAGACAACCCAAAAACATTGTTCCCGTCTTCGGAAACTTATTTTTTAAACCTGATGTATTGCGACCAGCGCATAGATGGTTTTTCAATAAGCAGATGAAAGAGATATGCAAAGACCAGTGACACTATAAAGGCGCTTACAAGCAAAATGAACTTGTCGCGATATGATACCGCCTTTGGTGCGAAATAGTAAAGCAACTGACAGCCTGAAAATGCATGCGTGAGATAAAGCGAATAGGAAATATTGCCAACCCACTCCAGAAACCTGTTGCGCCAATGCACGGCATAGATGCACAGCGCTGTGCCTGCTACGAATAGCATACACTCCACATTGATTTCGTAATAACAGACTACAAGACAAAGCAAACTCATGAGTATGCTGTCGAAGGATGAGAGCTTGCCAATATGCTGCATGAATAGCACAATGCCCAACGCAAAAACGGGTGTGTGGTAAAAGAAAAGATGCTTATACGCTTCATCAAAAAACATGGAGATGAAGATGAGAACCGAAAGTGTCAACAACTGCAACCAGCGCCTTGGTGAAAGCAGCAGCGGCAGCAACAAGGCTATAAGCACGTAGTACTGAAGCTCTATGGCTAAGGTCCAATACACATCCTGAAACCAGTCGTAGTCAAAAATGCGTGCAGTGAGAAAAAAGTTGTGCGCAATACGCACCATGTCGTACACAATATCGTAGCCACCCCTGCTCCAGTATATCACTTCCATTATGGCGTATAGCATCATACTCATCACAAATGGCGGATGCAAACGCACAAGGCGCTTACCCATGAACTGTAGAAAATTCTGAATCCTGTACTTGCCATAGTACATGGAAAGTGGAATAACAAAACCTGAGATGACAAAAAATACGTTGACGCCATGATGCCCATAGTAGCCCACCTGCCTGATGGTATCATCGGGTGAAAACAAATAGCCCAACTCATTGTCGTGCGAAACGAAATGAAAAAAGCAAACCATGAGCGCTGCGATGGCCCGCAGCGCTACTATCATATTTACCTGTGTTGGTTTGGACAAGTGCGTTGTTGAGTTTTATTACTTCAATTATGATGGCAGTCGTTTGTTCATCACATGGAACCATGCCTGTGGCAGCAGCGCCAGCAACATCATGGCAGGATAGCCCGCAGGCAGTTGCGATGAGTGCTCGAGTGAATGTAAGGTCTGATATGGCTTCTCAGGATTGTAATGATGATCACTGTGGCGCGTAAGTTCAAACAACACTACACGGCCAATTATGTAATCTGAATTCCATGAGTGTAGTGGCCGCACATCTTCATAGCGGTGTTCATTCAATTTCTTCCTTTCCAGCCCATAGTGCTCTATGTAATTCACCGTCTCCAGCAGCAGCCAACCAATAAGTGCAGCTAGGAGAAAACACACCAGCACCACCGATGAACAAGTGAATGCAACAAGCAACACGATGAGGATTTGCAGCAACAGGTATTGAATCATTTCGTTGCTTAATGACCAAACATTTTGATTGCGTCTTTCTCTTTCCTTCTTTACTATGCTCCATGCAGACAGAAAACTGTAACACACAGTGCGCATCCAGAATGCGTACAATGACTCATTCCTTCGGGCTGAAGCCGGATCAAGCGGAGTACACACATTGCGGTGGTGTCCCCTGTTGTGTTCTATAAAGAAATGTAGAAACAATGTTGAAGCGAGCATAACCTTAGCCATCAGCCTTTCGTGCATCGTGTTGCGATGCCCCAACTCGTGCGCTATGTTCACTCCGAACACGCCATTCATAAGCCCCATGGCGAGGGTGCGCCCCACAAGTTCAGAAGCAGTGGCTGCATTATCCGCTGCATCTATCACAAACCACAACGTGAAAAATATTTGTGTGGGTATGGTCAGGTATATCAGCACATTGTAAAGCGTATCGGTGCGCACCAATTCTGTTTCAACTTCTTTCAGATTGAGCTCGCTTTTGCCAGCAGCAAACTCAAGCAAAGGCAACAACACAAATCCAAAAAGCAATGGGGAATAAGTAAGCCAGCCGGAAGTAGAAAAACTGACCACTGTGAAAAGTGGTAACACAAACACAGCAGCATATTTCAAAACTCGCCAGCGCATCTGCTTCTATTGCTGATTTTGTTCTTTCAAAAATTTGCGAAGTTCTTCATCACTCATGCTGAGAATGCGCAGTGCGCCCTGTGCCTCATGCGCCCACATACTTTGCGGATAGAGTTCTATCACTTTGTTGTAATACTTCTTTGCCTGTTGCTTGTCGCCAAGGCGTGCATCGTAGATATAGGCCACATTATATACTGCCTCATCACAGCGGTGCGATGCGGTGAAGCCTTCAACAAAACCAATGAACAACTCGATGGCTCGCTCCTGCTTGCCAAGTTTCTGTGCGAGGTCTCCTGCCTGAAAAAGGTAATTGCCAGCAACAGTATCATGCGGATGTTTGTTATAGTAGTCCTGATAATCTTTGAACAATCGCAGGGCACGTGTGCGGTTGAATGCAGTGTCAGCTGCCATCCTTTTTTCCAAATCCAATATGTCAATCAGAAGTGGATCTTTAGTGCTTGAGGCAACGCTTTTGTCGTTGGTCTGTGCATCAGGCCTATCATAGTTGTTCCCCTCTTCAAAATCGCAACTTGACAAAATCAATGTGACGGTTGCAATGAATAATACCATACTCCGCTTTGATGTCATTTCTCTTTTCACTTGATTGAGCTGATTACTATATCTCAAAATATTTCGACTATTCACTTCGGAAATTTCATTTTGTACTTTACATCTACATGGCCTGTGCTTATGTCCTTCAGCTTGCCACGCATCAGCGTGCGCTTGAGCGGGCTGATGCGATCGATGAAAAGTTTGCCCTCGATGTGGTCGTACTCGTGCTGCACCACACGTGCCGCGAAGCCACTCAGTTCCTCTTCATACAAGTCCCAGTGCTCATCATAGTATTCTATTTTTAAATCGGCCTTGCGCATCACTTCTTCGCGGATACCGGGTATGCTCAGGCAGCCTTCTTCATAGCTCCATGGTTCGCCAGCTTCATCATAAATAACCGGGTTGATGAACACGCGCTTGAAATCAACACAGGTCTGGTCAGCATCTTCACCTTCACCCACAGGGGAGGCATCTACTACAAACAGCCTGATGCTGCGGCCTACCTGTGGTGCTGCCAGCCCCACGCCACTTGCATTGTACATGGTCTCAAACATGTCAGCTATCAGTTGCTGCAAGTCCGGGTAATCTTTGGTGAGGTCTTCAGCTCTTTTTTTTAATACGGAATCACCGTAAGCTACTATCGGCAAAATCATGGGCGCAAGCTATCTGCAATGGGTGGTTATTTATTTCTATGAAAAATATGAAGCATGAAATTGTGTGACTAAAAGGCGGCCATGATGAGGCTGATGGATTTCCATGGCAGTTCGAAAGTAAGGGCCACATTCTCGTTGGTGATGGTACCGTTATACATGTACACACCGTGTCTGAATCCTTCGTGATTTTTTACAAGGTTGGTTATGCCGCCCTCGTCACCCATGCTCTGCATTATGGGTGCGAAGATGTTGCTGAGTGCATAACTCGCAGTGCGCGACACACGCGAGGCTATGTTGGGCACGCAGTAGTGTATCACGCCATGTTCTTTGAACACGGGCTTGTCGTGTGTGGTAACGCGTGAGGTTTCAAAACATCCGCCCTGGTCTATGCTCACATCCACTATCACACTGCCATACTTCATGTTACTCACCATATCCTCGCTCACATACACCGGTGTGCGACCACCTCCGGTATGTATGGCGCCTATGGCTACATCAGCAGTGTCGAGCGAATTGCGCAGCTCACTTGGTTGTATGGTGCTGGTCCAAAGGCGTTGCCCCAAATCATTTTGCAACCTGCGAAGGCGGTAAGTGCTGTTGTCAAAAATTTTCACACTGGCACCAAGGCCCAATGCTGCGCGTGCAGCAAACTCAGCTACGGTGCCTGCTCCAAGTATCACCACCTCTGTCGGCTTCACCCCACTTATTCCGCCAAACATGAGGCCCTGCCCGCCATGCTGGTGGCTCAGATATTCTGCTGCTATTAGCACCGAGGTGTTGCCTGCTATTTCGCCCATGGCGCGCACCACCGGGAATATGTCCGTTTCATCCTTGATGTAGTCCCAGGCTATGGCCGTAATTTTTTTTGCAGAAAGGCTCTTGAAATTCTCAACTGTTTGTATGGGCAGATGTATGGCGCTTACAAGTGTTTGCTTACCGGGCATCATGCCTATTTCCTGCTCGCTGGGGGGGGCCACTTTCAGTATGATATCGCTGCGAAATACTTCTTCAGCTGTGTACACGATTCTGGCGCCAGCCTCACTGTAGTCGTGGTCCTGAAAATTAGACTCTTTGCCTGCGTTGGTTTCCACTACAACCTCATGGCCGTTACTCACCAGAAGTGCAACACTTTCGGGAACCAGAGCCACTCTGCGCTCCTGAAAGTATGTTTCTCTGGGAATACCAATGATGAGGTGCTGATGTCTTTTGCTTACTGCAAGCAATTCTTCTTGCGGCATCAGCGCGGCCTCCTTTGCCAGTGCCCTTATAGCCTGTTTCTTACTGTCCATCGTTAGCAGGTTTGGTGTAGGAAAAAATGGATGTCGAAGATACTGTGGCCGCATTACACTTCATGGGTCTTTGCTGTCTGAAATTATTCAGCATCCATGTTGACACTGCATTTCACTTTGCACTCAGCCTGCTATTTATTTTCGGCCCGTCCATTTTTTTCTTTCGTAGAAAAAAATGGACGACATCAGATAGCAAGTAAATCATTTCATTCAAAAAAAAACCAACAGCAACCATCATGGCACACCACGCTAACCAACCAAGTTCCAGATTACTTTGGCTCATAGGCCCCGCAGCAGTAGGCATTACTCTTTTGTTTACTAACCTGCACATTACAGAGCCATTGCCACAAATGCCCGGTGACCTTGGCTTGGAAAAGGTGAAAAATGAAATGCCAGCGCACAACGAACATGCTACACCACCCGCTGATGAACACGCCACAGAAGCCGCAACCAGCGGACACGCAGATGAACATACCGCTCCGGCTGAAGTACACACCGATGAGCATAAGCATTGAATTTAGTAAATGAGCTTTAAAAAAATAGGCTATCTGGAATTACAGGTAGCCTTTTTTGTTTGATTTTCTCAAAGTCATTCTTACAATTTTTTTTACAAAATGGACGCAGCAAACAAAGCCCGCCTTGTAGTGGACAAGATGTACAACAACGATCCGCTTTCGCAATGGCTTGGACTCGAAAGACTTCAGGATGGTCCGGGTATTTCAACTTTGCGTATGCGCGTGCGTAGTGAAATGCTCAATGGCTTTTCCATAGCGCATGGTGGCATCACCTATTCGCTGGCTGACAGTGCACTCGCATTTGCCAGCAACAGCCACGGCATTCAGAGTGTATCCATCGAGACTTCCATTTCGCACATAGCGCCAGTGCACCAAGGCGATGTGCTGACTACTGAGGTAGAAGAAAAAAACCTGACCAACAAAACCGGTCTCTACTACATCACCATAAAAAATCAGGACAACAAAGTGGTGGCCTATTTCAAAGGCACGGTATATCGCACAGGTAAAGAGTGGGAGGTATGATACTACTTAGAGTAACACACTGATAGCTGCAGGGTGCAGGCTGATGTGTGCAGGTGTGCTTACTGCCATTTCTCCATCTGTTTCCAATTCATTGGCTGACGCTATCCACAATTCCGGAGCACTGAAGTAATGTACTTCCTTGTGATCTATTTTTTTGCCACTCCTCAGCGCAGGCAGATAGCGCAGATAGTCCATCACACTCACATTGCCAATTATGGTGATATGCAGCAAGCCATCGTTCACCTCTGCATCCGGTGCAAGACTTACGCCACTGCCAAGGAATTTTCCGTTGGCAATGCACACCATCATTATTTGGCCACTCCACTGCCAGTCATTGGTTTTGATGGAAACATATTTTTTGCGATAAGTAATGAATGCACAAAGTATGGCCCATCCGAATTTGATATTGCCACTGAACCTTAATGGCATCCGCTCGATGCGACCTACTACATCTGTACTCAGTCCAAGGCTGCATTCGTTGATGAAGAAGCTGTGCGAATCAACATGACTTTGCATGCAGCCAACATCTGACATGGTGAAACTACCTGTGTGCAATCGTTCTATGAAATGGTCAACAGATTTTTGCCAGCCGAAATGCCGCGCGAAGTCGTTGCCGCTACCGCAGGGCAACAGGGCAAGTGCGGGCATCGTTGCGTTGTGCCCTTGTTGCCAATGCATCAGGCCATGTACGCATTCATTCAAGGTGCCATCGCCACCTATCGCTGCTATCACATCGGCATGTTCAGCTACTTCGCTTACCAGCCGTGTGGCATGTCCGCGGGCGTTGGTAGTTCTGAATTGAAAATGCCAGCCTGCTACTTTTCTATTTCTCAATTCATGCACCATGCGCACAGCAGCAGGCTTTGCACCATGTACTATGAATACTATTTGCTTGGTTTGTTGTTCTGCCGTCATGTAAAGTGTGTGCACAGACGCTTTGCGTTTGTAGAATTCATTGTCCTGGATTTTTTTTGAACACTATAAGGTCTTCTCTCCTATAAAGCAATCAAGACAACACCTCCAGCTTATTGCCAACGGTCACTTTCACACCAAGGCTATCTGGTATGAGATTTTGTCCAAACATTACCTTCTTATCCATGGTGCGGTAAGTGGAAAGGGTGCGCAGTGGTTCTTTGCCGGCTTCACCTGTTGCCTGATCAATGGTGGTAATTACACACCGCGCACAGGGTTTTGCTACACGAAATTGTGCATCGCCAATGGTTATTTTTTTCCAATCATCTTCTTCAAATGGCGCTTGCGTTTCCACCACTATGTTGGGTCGGAATCTGTCCCAGCCAAGCGGTGTTTGCAGTTTGCCATTCAAGTCACTTAATGAGGCGCTGCCAAAGAGCAACACCGGATAACCATCGCTGAATGAGGTGATGTCGCCTGCTGCTGCGTACTGCAATGGTAATGGCCTGAGCGATTCCTCTCTCATATAAACCAGCTTGCACTTTTTGTCCAACGCATTAGAAAAAAAATAATCGCATTGCGGAAGGTGTATAGCATCACATACATCATCCCAAACCTGAACCGTAAGTAAATCACCTTGTTCGGTTTGTTTTGGCACCAACAAAGCATTGCTGTGCAGGTAGCTTATTTCAAAATGGTCTTCTCGTATTTTCAACTTCATCAACGCCATGCGATGATTTTCTCGCTGGGTCATGAAGTGGTTGTTCTCATCCACCAGCATATATCGCCTATCGTATTGCAGGCCGCGTTTTGTCATCAGGGCCTCGTTTACGGCTATGCCTCCAAGGGATTTTACCGGATAAATGAAAAGATGTGTGAGGGTATGAAGCATGCAGGAATCAAAGATGCGGCAAGGTGAAAGTAATGGCAGCCATGCGGCAAGTTTACATTTGCCGCCCTTTATGAGTTTTCAAAATGATTTGATACTGCGCGCTGCCCTCGGCAAACCAGTGGAGCGTACCCCCGTTTGGGTGATGCGGCAAGCAGGCCGTGTATTGCCTGAATACCGAGCCACACGAGCACGTGCTGGCAGTTTTCTTTCTCTACTTAAAAACCCTGAGCTGGCAGCGGAAGTAACCATTCAGCCTGTGGATATACTGGATGTGGATGCCGCCATTCTTTTCTCCGACATACTGGTAATACCTGAGGCCATGGGCCTGCCCTATACGATGGACGAAGGCAAAGGCCCGCATTTTCCCAAAACGATAACCGATGAAAATGATGTGAACCGATTGAACACCGATGGCATTGAAGAAAAATTAGAATATGTTTTTGCCACCATTCGCAACATCAAAGGTGAATTAGGCAATCGTGTTCCACTCATAGGTTTTGCAGGTGCCCCGTGGACTATCTTCTGCTACATGACCGAAGGGCAAGGCTCCAAAACTTTTGCAAAGCCACGCGCCATTCTGGTGAGAAATCCACAGTTGGCACATCGGTTGCTAACGGCCATCGCCCGCGCAACAATTGTGTATCTGAAAAAACAAATACAAGAAGGTTGTGACATGATCCAACTCTTCGATAGTTGGGCGGGCATATTGAATAAATCCACTTACAACACCTTTGCTTTGCCTTACATCCAAATGATTTGCGATAGCATAACAGAAGTGCCGGTGACTGTATTTGCCAAAGGAGCCGGCCACAGCCTGCCTGAAATAGCCGCCCTGAACTGTGCTACCATTGGCTTAGACTGGCACACTGATGCTGCATCGAGCAGAGCCCAGGCGAGCAACAAAACACTACAGGGCAACCTTGACCCCGCAGCACTGTATGGTGATTTCACTTTCATAAAAAAAGCAACCACAGAAATGCTCGATGCATTTGGCCCACAGCGCTACATTGCTAATTTGGGCCACGGTGTTTACCCCGACACAGAAAAAGAAAAACTTCAATGTTTTATACAAACCATCAAAGAACACAAATACCAACAACAATGAAAATGCGTATCGTGATAATGACAGTGGCAGTGCTCTGCTCAGCCTCTTTGTTTGCACAAACCAAAAAGCCTGCGGCCAAGCCAACTAAGGATAAAGCACCCAAAGAAGAACCTGCACCGGAGAATACCAATCTGGTGCCCAATGGTGGGTTCGAAGTGGAAGGGGTAAAAAGCCTTAAAGCCATTTCTCAACTTACCGAGTTCTGCCCGGAGTGGTTAGGCCCTAATAAAACCCCTGGTGATCTCTTTCACAAAGACTGCAAGACTACCAAAGCTGGTGCTCCCGAAAATGACTACGGCTGCCAGGAACCAATGAATGAAGGCAATGCTTATGCAGGTTTCAGGGCTTATACCAAAGACCCGAAGAAAACACGCACCTACCTGCAAGTGAAGCTCAACAAAAAGATGGAGAACAACAAACTCTATTGCGTGCGTTTCAACCTGAGCTTAGCCGAGTGCTCGAAGTTTGGCGTGAATAACGTGGGCATCTTCATAAGTGATCGCAAAGTGCAAAACCCCGATGACAATGCTCTGAGCTTAGAACCACAGGTGATGGAGAAAACCAACCAACCTATAGTAACCACAGACGGATGGGAAACTATCTGCACCACCGTGATTGGTACGGGCAAAGAAGAATACATCATCATAGGTGGATTTGGTGCTGAAGACAAAATGAAAATGGAGAAGGTGAAAAAATCAGGAAGTTGCACTAAGGCACAAACCAACGAAGCCTATTACTACATAGACGATGTGGAAATATTTGAAGTGCAGGCAGGCAGCCAATGCTTTTGTGGCAAGGCTGAAGACCGAGAACCTGAGCTGATATATAGCCGTGCCAGTGCAAAAAATCCGAACATGAAACCGGCTGAAGTAATCAACAATACAACCATCTATTTTGCTGCGCTTACCGCAGAAATCTCATCGCAGTTTGCCACAGAGCTAGATGAGATTGCCGCATTGATGCAAGCCAACCCTATGCTAAGCATAGAGCTGACAGGACACAGTGACAATGATGAAGTGGCAGAGGTGAAACTGAATGTGCGCTATGGCGAAATGGCCAAAAAGCGTGCTGAGGCCATCAAGAAATACCTTGCTGACAAAGGCGTGGCTGAAGGCAGAATAAGTGTGGTAAGCAAAGACAACAACGAACCCGCCAATACAAAACCAACGCGAGAAAGCAAAGCACAAAACCGCAGGGTAGAGTGCAAGGCAAAATAACCGAACATTAATTTTTACCACTTGATGTGGTGTCAAAACAGACGGAATAATTCTGGCTTGATATTTCTAACAAGGGCCGCTTGAAAAAGCGGCCCTTGTCGTTTACAATTTTTTGTCACAACTCATGTTATTGCATACGTGAAGGAAATTATTGGAAAAATCTGTTTCTTGCTTTTGGCTGCAAATGCCATAGGACAAAATCTGGTGGTGAATGGCAGCTTTGAAGAAAAATCATATTGCCCTGTCAACTTCAACCAGCAGTACCTTAACAACATCAGCTCGTGGTGGCAAACAGGTGATGGCACTCCAGACTATTTCCACAGTTGCAGCGACAAGGCTGGTGTACCAGCCAATGTATTTGGAAACCAAAAAGCACAACAAGGTGAGGCTTATGCAGGCCTGGTTACATACAGCACTGGTGGCAAGCGCAACTACCGCGAATACCTTCAAACCAAATTAACAAGGCCGCTTGGTGTGGGCGAAATGGTGTGTATAGAGATGTACATCAGTGCGGCTGACCTTACCAACTACGTTACTGATGGTATTGGAATAGCTCTTACCAAAGAAAAAGCAAAACAAGAAAAAGATGGGGTAATGAAAGTGGAACCTGCACTGAGCAACTTGCGACTGCACATGCTCGATGAAGATGCACAGTGGGTACTCATCAGTGATGTTTTCACAGCTATAGGTGGTGAGGAATACCTCACCATTGGCAATTTTCTCTTTGACAAGGAAATGAAAATAATACGCAGAACTGCAGACTTTGGAACCAAAGGCCAGGGCAACTGGGCTTATGTATATATAGACAATGTAAGTGTGAAACCTGTGAAGAAGAAAGAAGAATGCAGTTGTGAAAACGACCTTTTAGCAAGTCTGATTGTTGACCCGCCTTTGGAGCTGAGCGAATACAGCAAAATAAAATTGGATGCCATACTCTTCGACTTTGACAAGGATGTAATAACCGCAGAAGCCGCAGAACAATTGGACGAGGTATATGCACTGCTGCGCAAAAACAAAGCGATGTATATGGAGATATCCGGCTACACAGACATAGTAGGCCCCGATGGCTACAACATGGAACTGAGCAAAAGGCGGGCGCAAAGTGTGATAAACCACCTGGTGCAAAAAGGAATAGCGGAAGACCGACTGCAACTGACCTACTTCGGCAAACAAAACCCTGTGGCTGACAATGAATCGGAAAATGGCCGCGCTCAAAACCGCAGAGTGGAATTTCAGATATTGGAGAAGAAGTTTGAGCTGGTGCAGTAGGGTTTCTGATTGCATCACTCACGCGCCTCGTGATAATAAAAACCCCAAGCCTCTCAGCTCAGGGTTTTCAATTCATTCTTTTCCAACACTACTACCCACTGCACATCTCGCAGCTATCCGGATTGTCAAGCGAGCATGAAATAGCTGCTTGCTCCTGTGCTATCTGCTCATCCGTTTTTGAATGGGCTGCGGCAGTGGCGCTTTGCATATCGAACTGCGGGGCAGTGGCCACTGCCACGGGCGTGGCCATCAACTCGGCTTGTGGTGCTACCGTTGTCGCGGCTACTAATGCGGCTTCAGCGGCTGCAGCATTTTCTGTAGCTTCTACATTGTATTTTTTCTCTACAGTGAATTTGATGGCATCGGTGGCAGCCTTGGTGCGCAGGTAATACATGCCGGTCTTCAAGCCTCGCTCCCATGCGTAGAAGTGCATGCTGGTGAGCTTGCCAAAGTTCGGGTTTTCCATAAACACATTCAGGCTCTGGCTCTGGCAGATGAATGCTCCGCGATCAGCTGCCATTTCGATGATGGCTTTTTGCGAAAGCTCCCATGCTGTTTTGTATAACGCCTTCAGGTTGTCAGGTATCTCTGTTATGTTTTGTACTGAGCCGTTTGCTGCTATCAGTTTGTTTTTCAAATCTTCGTTCCAGATGCCCAGGCTCACCAGGTCTTTCAGCAGGTGTTTATTCACTATGATATATTCACCGGCCAGCACCCTGCGTGTATAGATGTTGCTGGTGTATGGTTCGAAGCACTCGTTGTTGCCGAGTATTTGTGCTGTACTTGCTGTAGGCATAGGTGCAAGCAACAATGAGTTGCGCATGCCGTGCTGTTTTATTTCTTCTTTCAGTATGTCCCACTCCCAGCGTATGCCCGGTGTTACGCCCCACATATCGTATTGCAATGTGCCTTTGCTTGCAGGTGAACCTTCAAATGTTTCATAAGAGCCATCGCGCTTGGCCAAATCCTTAGATGCCGTGCACGCTGCGTAGTAGATGGTTTCAAATACTTCTTTGTTCAACTGTTTGGCTTCTGTACTATCAAAAGGGAAGCGCATCAAGATGAAGGCATCAGCCAGACCCTGAATGCCAATGCCTATAGGACGGTGGCGCATGTTGCTCTTCTTGGTCTCAGGCACAGGGTAGTAGTTGCCATCAATTATTTTATTCAGGTTGATGGTGAGCTGATAGGATACTTCAAACAAACGCTCATGATCAAACTTACCCTCTTTCACAAACTTGGGCAATGCGATAGAGCCCAGATTGCACACTGCTATTTCATCATGCGCAGTGTACTCTATTATTTCTGTACACAGGTTGCTGCTCTTGATAGTGCCTAAGTTTTGCTGGTTGCTCTTGCTGTTGGCTGCATCTTTATAGAGCATGTAGGGTGTGCCCGTTTCTATCTGCGACTCTAATATTTTGAACCACACATCCTGCGCTTGCACAGTGCTGCGGCCTTTGCCTTCCAATTCATACTTTGTATAAAGTGCCTCGAACTCCTTGCCCCACACATCACTCAGGCCGGGACATTCATTGGGGCACATCAGTGTCCATGTGCCGTTTTCCTTCACGCGTTGCATGAACAAATCAGGAATCCACAGCGCATAGAACAAATCGCGTGCGCGTGATTCTTCCTTTCCGTGGTTCTTTTTCAGATCGAGAAAATCGAACACATCAGCATGCCATGGCTCTAAGTAAATAGCAAAAGATCCTTTGCGCTTGCCACCACCTTGATCTACATAACGTGCTGTATCGTTGAACACTTTCAGCATTGGCACTATGCCATTGCTGGTGCCGTTGGTGCCCTTTATATAAGAGCCTTTCGCGCGTATGTTATGTATGCTCAGGCCTATGCCACCTGCGCTTTGGGATATGAGGGCGGTTTGCTTCAGGGTGTTGTAAATACCATCAATGCTGTCGCCCTGCATTTGCAGCAGAAAGCAAGAGCTCATCTGCGGCTTGGGTGTTCCGGCATTGAAGAGAGTAGGCGTGGCATGTGTAAACCAGCCTTCGCTCAGCATGTGGTATGTCTTGATGGCTTCATCAATATCGTTCTTGTGAATGCCTACCGCAACGCGCATAAACAATTGTTGCGGACGCTCAGCTACCTCACCGTGCAACCTGAGCAAATAAGAGCGCTCCAGTGTTTTGAAACCAAAGTAGTCAAAATTGAAATCGCGATCATAGATAATGGTACTATCCAGAAGAGGTGCATTTTCTATTACGATTTTGTACACATCATCAGCAAGCAAACCCGCATTGGCTCCGGTTTTCGGATCCAGATAGTAGTAAAGGTCAGTCATCACCTGACTGAAACTTTTCTTCGTATTCTTATGCAGGTTGCTCACCGCTATACGGCTTGCAAGCAATGCATAGTCAGGATGTGTTGCGGCATTGGTGGCAGCTATTTCAGCCGCCAGGTTGTCCAATTCTATGGTGGTAACTCCATCATATACGCCTTCTATCACCTTCATGGCAATTTTCAGTGGGTCCACAATAGGGTTCAGGCCGTAGCATAGTTTGCTTACGCGGGCTGTGATTTTATCAAACTTGACGCTCTCCTTGCGTCCGTCTCTTTTTATTACAAACATGGGCCTTAAGTTTTTTTCCGATCTGCATCGGGTTGGTTGATGTTGAAATTGTGAGTGGTTTTGGAGAAAATAATTTCTTTTCAGCTTCGTGTCTTCTCCTACAGCAAAGCGGATTTGGTTGTTAAGGTTCTCACCGTTCAAAGTAGTGCCGAAGAGAGGCGCTGTTTCATTTGGTGAAGGAGATTCTCAACATCCTGATTTGAATATCGCATCAGGCCGATTGATTGTCTCTGCAATAGAAATGTTTTGGTAATGTTTCTTCAAAATATCTGTGTGTGATCTTTTGAAGAATGTCGGGGCACTTATGCACACATGTTGCAATGTGTGTTTTTTGTGAAGAAACTTTTTTGGTTTTCTTCTTTCACCCCCTCTGTCACATCGTGGTCCATTCGGCAGAGAGGGGTCGGGGGTGAAGTCTAAAAATCTTCTTCCAATGAAAACGTCTGTTTCTCTTTATCTGCCATCACGCCTGCTTTCTGGTAGTCACCAACTCTCTTTTCGAAGAAGTTGGTTTTGCCTTGCAGCGATATCATCTCCATGAAGTCAAACGGATTGGGTTTGTTGTACAACTTATCGTTGCCCAACTCAGCCAGCAGGCGGTCGGCAACAAACTCGATGTACTGCGCCATCATGTCGCTGTTCATGCCTATCAGCTTCACAGGCAGAGCATCGGTCACAAATTCTTTCTCTATCTCTACAGCATTGGTGATGATCTCGCGGATGCGCTCTTTGGGCAGCTTGTTTACAATGTGGCTGTTGTAAAGTAAACATGCGAAGTCGCAGTGCAAGCCCTCATCACGGCTTATCAACTCATTGCTAAAGCTGAGGCCGGGCATGAGGCCGCGCTTCTTGAGCCAAAAGATGGAGCAGAATGAACCGCTGAAGAAAATGCCCTCTACTGCTGCGAAGGCAACGAGGCGCTCTGCAAACGAAGCATTCTTGATCCAGCGAAGTGCCCAGTCGGCTTTCTTCTTCACACAGTCCAGTGTGTCAATGGCTTTGAAGAGGTAGTTCTTGTCTTTAGTGTCCTTTATATAAGTGTCTATCAGCAGCGAGTAGGTTTCGCTGTGTATGTTCTCCATCATTATCTGGAAACCATAAAAGAACTTGGCCTCGGTGTATTGCACCTCGCGCACAAAGTTTTCGGCCAGGTTCTCGTTCACTATGCCATCGCTGGCTGCGAAGAAGGCAAGCACATGCTTGATGAAGTGGCGCTCGTCATCATTGAGCTTGTTGTTCCAGTCCACCAGGTCGGCTTCCAGATCTATTTCTTCTGCTGTCCAGAAGTTGGCCTGGCTCTTTTTATAGTAGTGCCATATATCGTGGTGTTCGATTGGGAAAAGCACGAAGCGATCGGGGTTTTCCTTCAGCAGGGGTTCTTCGTTGGTCATGTTGTGGGGCAATTCTTTGTCTAAGGTTACTTGCTCGCTGGCTGTAAACAGGTTGTCCATTGAGGTTATTTCGTTTGGTTTGGTGAGTGCTTTAGGGGCAAAAAAAACTTCCTTGCTGCCGTGGAAGTCCTTCGTCAATCAGCATTTGGTTTGAGCCTGTTCATGATTACTTCAACTTGTGCTCAATTGCTGAAAATTGACGTTGTCAAAAGTGAAATGAATTTCTAAAGTCGGGAGGGTGAAAGAATTCACAACCCATTTTATTTATTCACATCAACCTGTGCTTCCATGGCGGAGGCCAAGTTGAGCAAGGGTTTCAGACACTGCACTACCCTGAAGCGGGTATTCCGTGCCACAGGGCAACACACTCACTTTGTCGATACTTTGTTATCAAATGTGGGTTGTGCGATTTTGAATGACAGCAGAATTTGTTTTTAGACTGGGCAGCTGAGATCTGTTGTGATTCTTACAATCCTGAATTTCTTTTCGTCCGTTTTAATCACTTCGCCCTTATAGCATCCACCGGATTGAGCCGCGCGGCCTTCATAGCGGGTACTATGCCGGCTATGATGCCAACTACCAGCGAGATACTTATTCCCATCACCACCCGGCTGAGGGGTAGTATGAACTCGAAATCGATGGCATTGCTGAGTGCGCTCACCAGCAACCACACAAAGCCAAGGCCCATAAAACCGCCAAACAGACAGAGCAACACTGACTCAAACAAAAACTGAAACAGGATGAAGTAGTTCTTAGCACCAAGCGACTTCTGAATGCCTATGATGTTGGTGCGCTCACTTACGCTCACGAACATGATGTTGGCTATGCTGAATGCGCC
Organism: Flavobacteriales bacterium; assembly: GCA_046155615.1. GTDB lineage: Bacteria > Bacteroidota > Bacteroidia > Flavobacteriales_D > Sanyastnellaceae > JANNVZ01. Next base: position 21,707 of record JBJXFP010000084.1, read on the forward strand.
TACAAGTATGGAGAAGATGCCAATAACCAACCCCACCAGATTGAACACGCCTACTATGCTGTCTATTGCGCCACTTATCATGGACGATTTGATGACAGAAAAATCATTGTCAGCTCCCGGCTTTATACTGCGCACTTCGCGCATTACTGCTATCACCTCATCACGCAGTTCGTTGTTGCTAACCCCTGCTTTGCTTTTCAGCACCATGTTGGTATCATCACTGTCAGTGCCTATGATGCGAATGGCATATTCAAAGGGCATCATCACCGCCTGATCGAAGCCATTGCCAAATAAAGAAGCGCCTTCTTTTTTGAAAACGCCAATCACTGTCACCTTCAGTCCTGACACCGTTATCTCCTTGCCCAATGGGTCGCCCTCACCAAACAGTTGTTCGCGCACCTTGTCGCCAATCACCGCATAGTTGCGGCCCGACTCGCACTCCTCATTAGTGAAGTAGCGGCCCGAGGCTATGGATACTGCTATGGTCTCGCGGTATTGATAGGTGACACCCATGGGGTAGCTCTCCGTGAGGAAGTTGTTTTTGTATTCGGTAGTAGCCACCGTGCTGCTCTGCATCGCTATGGCCGAAGCCATGGTGAGCCGCTCGCGTAATTTTTCCATATCGCGCAATTGCGGTGGCCGCCTGCGCATGTATTTCCACCAAGCATATTCCTTATCGCCCTCCTCGGGGCCCATGGGCCACTTCTGCACAAACAAAATGTCGGAGCCTATCATGTCAAAACTCTCCTTCATGTCCTTTTCCATGCTGTCCACTACACTCAGTACAAATATGATGGAGAAGATGCCGATAGCCACGCCCAGCAACGAAAGCACGCTGCGCAACTTGTTCACTACAAGGGCGCCAACAGCAAATACAAAACTTTCTTTGATGAGTTTGAAATACATCTGTGGCGAATCTATGCCTTACTGCGTCACCGCACCGGCACTCAGGTATGAGTGGCAGATAGTGTGCATGAAATATCTGCATACATATATCGTTGGCGATGGCTTCGTTTTCTTGCAGCACTTTCTATAGCCAATTTGTTTTTCATTCTTAAAAAAATATTTCTTCCCTTTTGCGCCACTGCTTTGTGCGTTCTTACTACTGTGCACTTGCAAGCACAGCTGACCAATGTGCGAACCAAAAAAATTGTATTGGCCAACGACACTCTTCAATTAGATACCCTGGCTATGGTGCCGGGGAGTTTTCGTATAAGTGCAAATGGAAACGTACCGGACACCAGTCAATATGTGCTGGATGAGCTGATGAGCATGCTCATAGTGCGCGATAGCCTGCTACTGGCTGACAGTATAGAGGTGTACTACAAAACTTTGCCAATGGCAGTGGGCAAAAAATGGAAACACAAAGACACTCAGATGATCTCAAAAACCGGACGCGACAATTTCAAACCATATATCATAAACACACCCGGGCCAAGCCAGATATTGTTCGATGAGGGCACCCTGCAGAAGAATGGTTC
>JBJXFP010000093.1:0-3259 GCA_046155615.1 Flavobacteriales bacterium
TCTCAGGGCAAGGTTACATCTTGCTTGGCTTGCTGGCAGGCGCAGGTTTTGGTGCATGGCGATGGTATGAGTATAAGAAGCAGCAGTTGCCTACACCCATCGAGCAGCAAATGGATGTATATCCGCACCACCTCAGCGGCAACATCACCTTTGCTGCAGCCATCTTCGGATTGATGGGAGCCAAACTTTTTCATCTGTTAGAAAATCCTGTGGAGTTCAAAGCTTTTTTTTCCAACCCTTCCTTCCAGGATTTTGTGGGTGGGCTAACCGTTTATGGCGGCCTCATAATTGGAGCAGCAGGGGTATTGATTTATGCATGGCGCAAGGGCATCAACCTTTGGCACTTGATGGACAGCGCAGCACCAGGTATGATACTGGCCTATGGCGTGGGCCGTATCGGCTGCCAAGTAAGTGGTGATGGTGACTGGGGCATAGACAACACAGCTCCAAAACCAGGCTGGCTCAGTTGGGCACCTGATTGGCTCTGGGCCTATGACTATCCGCACAATGTGAATGGCGAAGGGGTAATGCTCTTTCCATGCGAGGCGGCCTATCAGCCCGACCATTGCACACACCTTGTTCCTTCGGTGTTCCCTACACCCATCTACGAAACCACTATTGCTATTCTCTTATTCTTTGGGCTGTGGTGGTTGCGCAAAAGGGTGAGCACTCCCGGTATCATTATGTCACTTTACCTCATCACCAATGGTATTGAGCGTTTCTTCATCGAGAAGATTCGGGTGAACAACAAAATAGACATATTAGGAATGAAGTTGACGCAGGCAGAAATCATTTCGGTGCTGTTCATTTTGGCAGGCATTGTCATGTTCATTTATGTGAGAAAGCGCTTTGGACATAGCGCAGCTCCACCGCTCGAAACTTCCCCTTCTTCCACCACCAGCGGTTGACATGTTTTGGAATCCTTAGCCACTATCAATAGAAATGGAAAACTGAGCCCCGTTGAAAACACATGCCTACTTTTGACCTCTCTGATTTTGTTAAGCAGCCTTCAATCGGAACAAGTGGCAGACAATAGCAGATGGCGCAATGGTTGAATACAAGGTAATCATCCAATTTATTAGAACAAACATTTTACTTTTCATACAAACAATAAAAAAATGGCAGTAGAAATCACAGATTCAAACTTCACCGACTTGGTGCAGAACAGCGAAAAACCCGTAATGATTGACTTTTGGGCGGAGTGGTGTGGCCCATGTCGCATGGTAGGCCCTATAGTGGAAGAGATGAGCCACGACTATGAAGGCAAAGCCGTAATAGGTAAAGTGAACGTGGACGAAAATCCAGACATCAGTGCCAAGTATGGCATCCGCAATATACCCACCATCCTTTTTGTGAAAGGTGGACAAGTGGTGGACAAGAGTGTAGGCGCAGTGCCCAAAAATATTCTCACAGAAAAGATGGAAGCACTTCTCTGATAGATTCATTTTTGTAACTAAGATTTTGAAAAACCCTGTGGCATGTCCATGGGGTTTTTCTTTTTCGTCTGTCATTCATCCACTTTCTGCTTCATTTCCTACTTCCTGATTTTTGTTCTCTTCTCCCTTCTCTATTATTGCGCTATGATGAGATTTTTGCTTGCTGTCTGCCTTCTTTTCACTGATTTGATTATCCATTCTCAAACTTATTTTCTGAACGGAAGTGCTCAATCCATTGGTGATGATTGCTACCAGCTAACACCCGAATTGACAACACAAAACGGAACGGTATGGTACGGTGAGCAAATTGACTTGAGTGAGCCGTTCGATCTTTCTTTTATTATGAATTATGGCAATTTGGATGGCAATGGGGCTGACGGTATCTGCTTCGTGTTGCAAACTGTAGGTACGTCAGCTATTGGTGAAAGCGGAGGTGGACTTGGGTATCTGAACTTCGGTCCGTCACTCGGCATCGAGTTCGACACATGGCAAAATGGAGAATATGGCGATCCATTTGAAGACCATATTGCCATTGAAATGAATGGTGATATCAATCACAACTCAGCAAACAATGTTGCAGGGCCTGTGCAAGCAGATCCTTTTGATGTAAACATCGAAGATGGGGAAGATCATGTAGTGCGCGTTGTATGGTCGCCTGAGTTCAATAGCGTGCAAGTCTATTTCGATTGCGTATTCCGTGTTGAGGGTATTGTCAATCTCGTGGAAGACATATTCAATGGACAGAATGAAGTTTATTGGGGCTTTACTGCTGCCACCGGTGGCTCGTACAACAATCAGGTAGTTTGCCTTCAGGAGAATATTGTGACCAGCGCCAGCGAAGTTATTATCTGCAATGGTGCATCTGCTGAGCTGAGCGCGGGTAGCTCTTCTGATGGCATTTACACATGGTCTCCCGCTGACTACCTCAGCAGCACAACAAATGCTGTGGTAACTGCAACACCTCCTGTCAACACTACATATACAGTCACCTTCACCGACCTATGTGGCGACTTGAATGAGTTGCAAATTGCTGTTTTGGTTGAAGATCTTGATGTAACAGTGGATGGCCTGACCATCATCAACTGCCTCGCTGATGATGTGAGTCTTACGGCTGATATCAACTTCAATACGGACGTACAATATGAATGGACCATAGAAAACAATACTGTCCTGAGTGGTATGAATGAAGATCAACTCAATACCACCTTGTTTGGCAATGGATACATCACCGCCAATGTACAGGAGGTTTGTTTCGATACCGTCTACTTTGAAATTGAGAGCAACTTTGAAACTTACACTTCGGATGCGGGTGACGATGTGGTGTTGAATTGCTACAATGAAAGTACCATTATAACGGGCGAGTCAGATGGTGCTGATGCAGTATTTGTTTGGCTGAACAATGCCAATGTTCTAAGCAATCAGGCTTCCCTTGAGTGGGACGATGCAACTACATTGATACTTGCTGTTGCTAATCCTGCCAGTGGTTGTGTAACTACTGATACTTTATCCGTCACGGAAGATTTCAGTTCCCCTCTCATTGTATTTGATGCTCAGGATACCTTAAGTTGTTTGTTGCCGCAGGTAGTAATAGACGGCTACAATACCAATTCATCACATCCATACACTGCTCAATGGAGCGCAGCAGATGGTAATATTGTTGAAGGTGCCGAAACGTATTTCCCGACAGTAAATGTGGAAGGATGGTACACTGTGGTATTGCAAGACATAGAAACGGGCTGTACCTCCGAATCAGCAGTATATGTGGAAGAGAATACGGAGTTGAATATTGATCCTTCTCTTATTCTTTTTCCAAATGTCTTTAC
>JBJXFP010000096.1:0-70019 GCA_046155615.1 Flavobacteriales bacterium
GTGTTGACTTTGCCCCGGTGGAAACCATAGTGCAGATAGGCGGCCCGAAAGGAGTTGCGCGTTTCATACAGCGTGCAGGGCGCAGCGGACACCGGCCGGGAGCAGCCAGCACCATTTATTTTCTACCAGTCAACTCGCTTGAGCTGATAGAGGCAGCCGCGTTGCGACAGGCCATACACGACAACTATGTTGAAGCCCGAGAACCCTTGCAGCTTTGCTTCGATGTGTTGGTTCAGTACTTAGTTACCCTTTCTGCAGGTGATGGTTTTGATGCCAGCATCACCTATGAAGAAATAAAAAACACGCACTGTTTTCATCAACTTACAGGGGAAGAATGGAAGTGGATACTCCGTTTCACTGCACACGGTGGCACTTCGCTTAACCGCTATGATGAATATAAAAGAATAAGTCTTATGAATGGCCTCTACCACATCAGCAATCAGCGTATTGCACGCAGGCACCGCATGGGCATAGGCACCATAGTGAGCGATACCCTAATGGCCGTGCGCATAGCAAGGGGCGGCCTGCTGGGGCATGTGGAAGAATCGTTCATGGCATCGTTGCATGTGGGTGATCACTTTTGGTTTGCCGGTATGAGTCTGGAATTAGTAAGAACAAAGGAGCTGACAGCAACAGTAAAAAAATCGGACAAGCGCACTGGCCGCAGCCCCGCATGGCAGGGAGGCAGACTGGCCCTTACCTCACGCATGAGCGATATGCTGCGCATAAAAATGACTGAGGCTGCTGCATTACTCAACAACAGAAGGAAAAAGGCAGACCCTGAGTTAAAAAAAATATTACCACTTATAGCATTACAAAAGCAACGTTCTCACGTACCGTCAGCAGATGAGTTCCTGATAGAATCTTTTGTTACCGATGACGGACATCATCTGGTGCTTTATCCATTCGAGGGAATATTGGTACACGAGGGCTTGGCAGCGCTTATTGCCTACCGCATCGGGCGCACTATGCCTGTGAGCTTTTCATTGGCCTATAACGATTATGGATTGGAATTGCTGAGCGAATTTCCGGTAGCGCCTGAGTTGCTGCTTGACAAAAAAATGTACGGCACCACCAACCTGGAGCAAGACATACTTCAGGGAGTGAATGCCACTGAACTGGCTCGTAGAAAATTCAGAGACATAGCGGCTATTGCCGGATTGGTATTCAAAGGCTATCCAGGCCAGCCTGTGCGCGACAGGCATCTGCAGTCGTCTTCATCACTCATATTTCAGGTGTTTGAAGATTATGATCCGCACAATCTGCTGCTCCGTCAGGCTTATGATGAGGTGGTGAATTATCAATTGGAAATGCCGCGATTGCGTACTGCATTGGAGCGGATAGGTGATCAGCAAATCATCATTGCCAAATCCGAAAAGCCAACGCCCTTTTCATTCCCCATCATTACAGACAGACTGCGCGAGCGCATGAGCAGTGAGGAATTGACCAAGCGCATTGAGCGAATGACTGTGGATTATGCTTAGTAATGATAGGCTGAGTCTGAGACTACTTATTAGTTGCAGATATTTCCGTAGAGGGAAATGAAGATGTTCATGTCCGTGGCACCTACCACATCATTGTCGTCAAGGTCGGTGATACAAGCACTCCCGGTGCAACCAAATTCACCGATTATGATGATTAGATCGAGCACGCTCACCACACCATCGCAGTTGAAATCAGCCGGGCAACAATCTTCTATTTCGAAAGGCAGCACAGTGATGTTGGTGGTACAAGTGCTGCTGTTACCAAATTCGTCAAACACAGTAAATTCTACAACAGTAGTTCCCACCGGATAAGTGTCTGAAGCAAAGCCTGTGTTGTTGTAGTCGTTGGTAATGCCATTGAGTTCATTGCAGTCGTCTGCCACCAGATCGGGTACGGCTACGTATGCCTCATTGTCGCCTTCTGCCGCTGTTATAGTAATATCGTCAGGGCATTGCACTATTGGGCCTTCATCGTCAATGGTATATACATTGAATGAACAAGAGGCTGAGTTGCCGCTTGCATCGGTTGCAGTGAGTGTAACCGGCTGCAAGCCATCTACAAATGTGCCCACCGGAGGATTTTGCGTAATGAGTGGGAAAGGATCTGTATCGTCATCAACTACTGCATCACTTGTATAGTTGATTAAGTAGGCCGCACAATCAGTGGAGTATTCTACTTCAATTACCATATCGCCCGGACAATTGATAGTTGGCGGTGTGTTGTCAGTGCCCATGAGGCCTTCCAGGGTGATGTCGTCTACTGCAAAACTTGGGTCTGTCGCGTCACCATCATCATTGCTGGTCCATCGGAAACCTATTTTCACATTTGCATTGTTGTTGGCTGTTACAGGCAATGCAATGCTGTAGGCAGTCCAGATGCCCTGTGGGGAGCAGGTGAGAGCGGTCTTAGGCAAATCAATCAGTTGGCTCCAGGTGGTTCCGTTGTAGTACCACAATGAGGCATTGTCAAGCGCATTACCACCTTCCATATACACAAACTCGAGTGTGACCGAGGTGTAACCTACGCAGCTTATTGCAGGAGACTCAGCGCGCCTGTCTGATGCACCGCAAGGCAGTATGTCGCAAAGGCCTCCGAATCCTTCGTAGTAAGCCGCCCCTAAGTCACCAACTACATCCGGATGAGAACTTACATGCAGCGAGCGATCGTTGCCACAGCCAGTTCCGCATTGGCCCGCTGCATTGCCATTTTCCATTGCACTTGCGTACCACACATTGCCAGTCGGTTCATTGAATCCTGTATCGGTCACGTTCCATGTGCCATTGCCTGTGGCATAGCCTGCCGCCTGCGTGTCGCCACCGCAGCCACTGCCAAAGTCTTCAGTCCAAAAAGTGACTTGCGCATGTGATTGATAAAATGAAAGAAGAGCGAATGAAAAAATGTAAAAATGCTTCATAGCAGTATGGATTGATTGGCGGAAATGTAACAGGATGACGCGTGTACCGATCTGTTGGTTGGTTGTCAATTTTTTTAAACAAAAAAAACCCGCTTTGAAATTGCTTTCAAAACGGGTTCAGATTTCTTAATGAAAAAAACTACGGGGCTTTACACCACACCTTGATCCAACATGGCATCGGCCACCTTCACAAAGCCTGCTACGTTGGCGCCTTTCACATAGTTTACGGTGTCGCCATCGGTTCCATACTTCACACAAGCAGCATGTATGCTCTTCATGATGTTGTGAAGTTTTTCATCCACCTCTTCACGGGTCCACGACATGCGCAGCGAGTTCTGCGACATTTCCAAACCGGAAGTAGCTACACCACCCGCATTGGATGCTTTGCCGGGTGCAAACAAAATTTTCTTAGCTAAGAAAACATTGGTGGCTTCCAATGTGCTTGGCATGTTGGCGCCTTCTGCCACACACATACAGCCATTGGCCACCAGCGTGTTGGCATCAGCTTCCTGCAATTCGTTTTGTGTAGCGCAAGGCAATGCGATGTCGCACTTCACGCCCCACGGAGTTTTGCCTGCTACGTATTCACACTTGTATTTGTCAGCATATTCTTTGATACGGCCGCGCTTCACATTTTTCAATTCCATCAGGAAGGCGAGCTTCTCCGCATTGATGCCTTCTTTGTCATACACATAACCATCGCTGTCTGATGCGGTTACTACCGTAGCACCCAGTTGTGTTGCTTTTTCAATAGCGTATTGGGCCACATTACCGCTGCCACTTACCACCACTGTTTTTCCCGCAAAATCATGGCCTTTGGTCTTCAGCATTTCCGCAGCGAAATACACCGTGCCATAGCCTGTAGCCTCGGGGCGAATGAGCGAGCCGCCCCAGTTGCGGCCTTTGCCTGTAAGCACACCGGTAAATTCGTTGCGCAGACGTTTGTATTGACCGAACATGAAACCAATCTCGCGGCCACCTACACCGATGTCGCCCGCAGGCACGTCTGTGTCGGCACCTATGTGGCGTGCCAGCTCTGTCATAAAGCTTTGGCAGAAAGCCATCACTTCACGGTCGCTTTTTCCTTTCGGGTCAAAGTCGCTTCCGCCTTTGCCACCGCCCATAGGTAATGTGGTGAGCGAGTTTTTGAAAATTTGCTCGAAACCGAGAAACTTCAATACAGAAAGATTCACCGTGGGGTGAAAACGTAAACCGCCTTTGTATGGACCAATGGCGCTGTTGAACTCCACACGGTAGCCGCGGTTTACCTGAATTTCGCCTTTGTCATCTACCCAAGGCACTCGGAAGATGAGTGTTCGCTCAGGCTCAGCTATGCGCTGCAGGATCTTGGCTGTTTTGTACTTGGGATTTTCTTCGATGTGTGGGATAACTGCTTCAGCTACCTCTGTCACCGCTTGCAAAAACTCAGGTTCATTAGGGTTTTTGCTTTTGATATCCGCCACGAAGGCATCTATCGCTACTTGGTATTTACTTGACATTATGCTTTAAAAAATGTGTATTGATTTTTTGAAAAACGGGGGCGAAAGTAATGGCCTTCAACTTTCAGCCAAATCCGTTTGATAGTACTCAGCAACCCACAACTTCTTTTTGCGTTTAGTATTGCCCGAACTACGTAGAATCATAATGAAAAAACTATTTCCCCTGTTGGCCGCATGCACAATACTTATGTTACTGGCATCTTGTGACCCGGTTGAAAATGAAGAAAACGAGACAGCCATTGTGCCTGTACAGGCCGTAACTGCGAGCATTGGCGGACAGCTGTTCACAGCAGCTTCCATAACACATGAAGTGCTCGATGGCATACATGTTTTTATATGCACTTCAGCCACACTGGATGTGCTCACCATCAAAATTTCTGACCTTGCGGTTGGGGATCATGCTATAAACTTTGACGACCCGACCATTACTTACTATACAGGAGGTAACCTATTTGATCAGACGCCCATGGCTACAGGCACTATCAACATTTCCGAGCAAACCGCCTACAGAATCAATGGAAGTTTTGAAACTGTTGTGCGCGACATTGCTGTAAGTGGTCAGGAGCTAACTGTTACAGGCGGTCTATTCACCCAGTTAGAATATTGAAAGGCTTTTGAAACACATACTGTGATTGTCATGATAAATAAACGGGGCCCCATTGCTGGAGCCCCGTTTATTTGTTTAGGAAATCATGAAATACTGACTGCATTCTGAAGGCCGGAGAGGCAGGCAGAGCTACAATCAATGCCGTTGTGAACTCGCGTTCCGGATGTAAAGACATCATAGGCTTGCAGTGGTTGCTTGCACAATTGTAAAATTTTTGGGAGCTGCATTTATTGCAGCATCAGATTGCAGCCACGGGCCTCCGTGTGATCCATGCGCCCGAGTACTTCGAAGCGGCCATCAGGCAATACATGACCCAAATCCTGGGTTGCGATAAAAGAACAACTGTGCAGATTGGCCAGATCAATCACATTCAGGCATCCCTTGCCTGATGAGCTGATGGACAATGGATCGGTGGTTTCGCGCACCAGCAAGCGCATCCAACTAGGGCATTGGAAAACTCCCTCGCCCTGTGAGTAAGCCTGACTCATTAATTCAGTCATTCCGTATTCGCTATGCACTTGCTTTAGATTGAATGCTTCACCAAGTATTTCATGCACCTGTTGACGGGTTAATTCTTCTCTTCGGCCCTTCATACCGCCTGTTTCCATCACTAAGGTGTTCTTAAGTGGCATGGGCTGGTTTTCGGCAAAATCCAACAGCGCGAAGGTGACACCAAGCAACAAGGCTTTTTGGCCGCGCTTTTCACATCTGGTTAGCAGTGCCGCCAGTTCTGCATGGTTATATAGGAAAAATCCACTGCCGTTTTCAGTTGTCTTTGATATGAAGTGATTGGCCATAAATACAAGAGATGAACCTGTACGCTCAAGATAGGAGGGAAGCAAGGCTGCCACGCAATAGTCAGCCAATGAACCATAGTTCGTTTCGAAAATTCTGGTGAATACCTGCTCGTATGCCGCAAGAGATTTCATATGATGCACCGCGTGATTGGAGCCAGTGGTTCCGCTGCTGGTAAAGGCGGTTTCAGCTTCATAGATACCGGTTACAATCCGGTGTGATTTGAAAAATTCGATTGGCAGAAATGGAATTTCTTCCAGATTATTCACAGATATAGCAGCCTTGCTTATGGCCTTGATGTATTGGGCATAAATAGGACAGTGTATGGCCTGATGATGAAAAACCTGCAATGCATATTCCTCAAACCGTGCAACATCCATATGCAATATTTCATCTATGGAAGGAGTTTGAGACATTCGCGTGCAATATGCCAATTGACAAATAAAATTCAGATAGATTTGAACCAAATGAAAGTGAAGCTTAAAACCACCATAGCACTTATGGCATTGGCAATAGTATATACAGGCTGCGACCCACAGGCTGAGTTTCCCGATGAACCTGCCATAACCTTGCGCAGCTTTACTACCGAAGGAAACAATGCCACACTTGTGCTTGGATTCACTGATGGTGACGGAAATTTTGGTCTTGATGACAGTACCTGGGCAGGCTCCAATTACGACTGCGAATTGACGCACAACTTGTATTGCGAGTATTATGAGTTGCAAAACGGACAATGGGTATTCATCAACCTGAGCGATTGTCCACCCAACGACACTACCAATGTTCCTTTTTATTATAGAGTGCCTATTGCCGAACCAACAGGACAAAACAAAACACAGCAAGGGGAGATATCCATTGATATGTATGGTTATTTCCGGCTATCTGCCTTCGACACCTGCCGTTTTGAGATAAGAATAGTAGACCGCGATCTCAATACGAGCAACGTGATTCAGACCCAACCACTGCTAAAGCCAAGTTGATAAAATCAAGGTCGCAAGATTTCTCACCCCGATACGGTTGATAAATGGACTTTTTTTGATATGAAAAATCGCGGCAACCCATTCAAATTTGGTGCGTCTAACTCGCGGATTGCTAAAAATTTATTCTTACTAAATCAAAATTTCGGAGGGTTCTATGAACAAAAAATTCTTTATTACACTTGTTGAAGATTATCCTGGCTATCTGATGCTGGGTGCTTTCATCGTAATTATTGGTGCTGTTGGCGGTGCAAAACTTTTTGCCAAAGCCGGTCGCCCTTGGTATGCTGCATTCATTCCTGTTTGGAATGTAATTGAGGTATTGAAAATGGTGGGAAGGCCTGTTTCACACATCGCTTTCTTTCTGGTACCTGTTTACAACATCTATTTCTTCTTCCGTCTTTGCATCGAGATTGCACAGACTTATGGCAAGTTCACTACACTGGACTATGTGTTGGTGTGCATATTCAATGTCTTCTACGTGTTGAATCTCGCTCTGGCATATAATGAAGAGTACTTCGGTCCTGTGTATGGCAAGGACTTGAAACAGATGCAAGAGAATGCTGCAGCGCTTGCTGCCTCCTGAGGCATTTGAGAAGTCAACCTTGATCCTGATAATTCATTAAAAACCTTTGCAGAAATGCAAAGGTTTTTTTTATTTCAGTATCCTTCCATCTGTGATAAGAGCTGTCATCATTTCATTGACAAATGTGAAGTGGACGTCCATTTGGATGGATACTAAATTCACCGCACAGAGCTATGCGAAAAAAAGTTGTAGTAATAGGAAGTGGTTTCTCGGGACTTGCTGCCGCGTGCGTCTTGGCCCAACAGGGTTGTGATGTCCATGTGTTTGAGAAGAATAGCATGGCCGGAGGAAGAGCTCGGACCTACACACACCAAGGTTTTGTTTTCGATATGGGCCCGTCCTGGTATTGGATGCCTGAAATTTTTGATAATTTTTTTAACCGATTTGGTAAAAACACCGATAACTACTATAGGCTTGGCAGGCTCAATCCTTCATACAAAGTCATTTTTAAGGACAGCAGCAGTACAGATGTCCCGGCAGATATAACAGAACTCAAAGCGGAATTTGAAAAACTGGAATTTGGCAGTGGAGCTAAGTTGGATGAATTTCTTGCCGAAGCCAAAAAGAAGTATGAAGCCGGAATGCATCGTTTTGTTTGGAAGCCCGGACACTCCTGGACCGAATTTCTAAACCTGAATCTCATATCAGAAGCAAGTCAGCTTGACATTTTCAATAATATGCGCAAACATCTGCGCAAGTATTTCAGCCATCCGAATATCCTACAATTGATGGAATTTCCGGTGCTCTTTCTGGGCGCAAAGCCGCAGAATACGCCAGCTCTGTATAGCATGATGAACTATGCTGACATCGTTTTGGGTACATGGTATCCGCTAGGCGGCATGGGTGCAGTGCCTCAAGCCATGGAATCTTTGGCAAATGAACTTGGAGTTCGATTTCACTTTCAAGCTGAGGTAACCAAAATAAAAGCTGATGATGGAAAGGTGAACAGGGTAGAAATAAATGGAAGAGATGAGGTTGATTGTGATGCAATAATCAGCGCTGCAGATTATTTTCATACAGAGCTAAATCTACTTGACCAAAAATTTCGTAACTACAACGAAGCGTATTGGAACAAGAGAGTTATGTCACCTTCAAGCCTCATTTTTTATGTAGGTATTGACAAACCCATTAGGCACTTGCAACACCACAACCTTTTCTTCGATGGAGACTTTGAGCGGCACGCGGCTGAAATCTATGATCAGCCGGCCTGGCCTGCGTGTCCGCTATTTTACCTCTGTGTGCCATCAAAATCTGACAACAACGTAGCTCCTTACGGTAAAGAGAATTTTTTCATTCTTATACCCGTTGCGGCAGGTATGCAAAGTGAAGAGGAACACAGGCAGACCTATTTTGAACATTGCCTGAGTCGAATAGAAAAGCACACCGGTGAGTCCATCAAAGAACATGTGCTGTTTGCAAAGTCATATGCTCATGAAGAGTTTGAAAGGGATTACCACTCATACAAGGGCAATGCATACGGTCTGGCGAACACCCTTGGCCAAACGGCATTCATGAAACCCAAAATGCGCAACCGCAAATTGAAAAACCTTTTCTACAGCGGCCAGCTTACAGTACCCGGACCTGGAGTGCCGCCTGCCATTATCAGCGGCCAATTGGCCGCTGAGGAAGTGCTCAATTATTTCAACAATCACAATTGAAACTGCCATCTTTTAGAATGAAGAACAACAGACAACTTTTTGATGATGTGAGTGCAGCATGCAGCAGAAACACGGCACTCAGCTACAGCACGAGTTTTTCTCTGGGAATTAGCACACTTGGTAAACGCTACAGGCAGCCTGTGTATGCCATCTATGGTTTTGTCCGCTTTGCAGATGAAATAGTGGACACGTTTCATTCATACAACAAAGCAGATTTACTCAAGAGATTTAGAGAGGATACTTTGTATGCAATAGACAACCGAATTTCTATGAACCCCATTCTGCATTCATTTCAGCAAGCCTATCACCAATTCAATTTAGAGTGGCCGCTTGTTGATCAATTTTTGAAAAGTATGGAGATGGACTTGTCGGATAGAACCTACACCAATGAACAATATAACCAATACATCCATGGATCGGCTGAGGTAGTAGGCATGATGTGCCTGAGGGTTTTTGCTGAAGGGGATCAGCACATCTACGAAAAGTTGAAACCACAAGCTATTAGGCTTGGTGCGGCCTTCCAGAAAATAAACTTTCTGCGTGATATGAAGCAGGACTATGAAGAGCTTGGTCGAAACTATTTTCCTGAGGTGGACTTTACCAATTTTGATTCTACACAAAAACTCAAAATAGAATCAGAAATAAAGATTGATTTTGATGAGGGGCTAAAAGGAATCAAAATGCTGCCGCGTGAGTCACGCCTCGGTGTGTATCTTGCTTATGTGTACTATCGTGTATTGTTCAATAAAATGGTTCGAATGCCACATACACACATTATGCACAAGCGTGTGCGCATACCGGTAAGCCGCAAATTGGCGTTGCTTGCCCAGAGTTACGTGCGACACAGCCTGAACCTGATCTGAACCTGATAACCTGGTAACTATGAACGTGAAAGAAGTGATACTGGTAGATGAAAATGACAACCAAACAGGAATAATGGAAAAGATGGAAGCGCATAGACTCGGCTTATTGCATCGGGCGTTTTCAGTTTTCATTTTCAATAACGAAGGATCGATGCTGATACACCAGCGGGCCACAGGTAAATACCACGGTGGTGGCTTGTGGACCAATGCCTGCTGCTCGCACCCCATGCCGGGTGAGGAGGCAGATGTTGCCGCAAGTCGCAGATTGATGCAGGAAATGGGCATAGCATGTCCCCTGCAACATGCCTTCACATTCACATACAAGGCGGCAGTCGAAAATGGATTGACTGAACACGAAATAGATCATGTTTACACTGGTGTATATCATGGCAATCCGCAGCATGACAGTGATGAAGTGCAAGACTGGAAATGGATGCCATTGCAAGAGTTGAAGAATGACATGGAAGCAAGACCGCAGCACTACACTACATGGTTCAGAATAGCTTTGCCATTGCTTGAGGAGCATTTGCCAATACAAGTCATCAAATGATTTCGATACTTATCACAATATCCACCTTCATACTGATGGAAGGTGTTACATGGTGTACACACAAATTTGTTATGCATGGACTGATGTGGTACTTCCACGAAGATCATCACAATCCGAGCAGTAGCTTTTTCGAAAAAAATGATGCGTTCTTTTTGATTTTCGCCATACCCAGTTTTTTACTCATGCTCTTTGGTGCGCAAGCGTATTTCGATTTTCGCTTTTTCATTGGCCTGGGTGTACTGTTCTATGGTGTGGCTTATTTCTTAGTGCACGATGTGCTCATACACCAGCGATTCAATTGGTTCAACAGAACAGATAATATTTACTTCAGAGCTATACGCAAAGCACACAAAGTGCATCACAAACATTTGGACAGGCACGATGGCGAATGCTTCGGAATGCTGTTCGTCCCCATAAAATATTTTAGAGAAGCATCTGCGTACAAGGCGGCAAAAGCTGCATGACCCTGACATAATGAACAGCCACTACACTTATCTGATCGTCAATTTGTGCTGTCTGATTGTGCCTTTGATTTTCAGCTTTCATCCCAAAATTCGTTTTTACCGCATTTGGAAATCCTTTGCAGCCGGTGCATTGTTCATGATGCTGCTCTTCATACCATGGGATGTTTTTTTTACCTCACAAGGCATCTGGGGTTTCAATGAGCAATACATCATCGGTAAAAAAATGATTGGATTACCGGTAGAGGAGTGGCTCTTCTTCATCTGCATACCTTATGCATGTTGTTTCACTTACTGGTGCATGAAGTTGTTTGTACGCAGTGGCATCAATGGGCCTTGGTGGCTTCTGTCAGTTTCAGCAGTTGCTGTGGGCTTCATCACCATTGCCTGCCTGCATTGGGGCAGGTGGTACACCTTCACCGCACATTTGCTTTGCGGCCTTACGCTACTTGCGCATGTCTGGATTTTGCGCAGCGAATACCTGCGCACTTTCAGCATCATGTTCATCATCATTCTTGTACCATTCGTTGCTGCCAATGGCGTGCTCACCGGCTTGTCATTCTGGCAATATCCCCTGCTGAATGCTGATGTGGAAAATGTGAAGGATATGGTAGTGTGGTACAACAATGCACACAATCTTCAGCTCAGAATATGCTCCATGCCGCTGGATGATGTGAGCTATGGCATGCTGATGTTGTTGCTTACTATCACCGGTTTCGAGTGGCACCTCAAGCGCGAAGCAAGAGGATTAAATACTGCACGGACTACGTAGCACGTGCTATGCCTCTATAAGTGATTGCATGAAACCATGCAATTGTTCTTTGCCTGCCCTGTGTTCAGCTGATGTGAGAAAAACATTCGGCATTTCGGCAAAGTATTCACTCAGTCTTTCCAAAAATGCGTTGACGTGTTTTTCAATCATTGCAGGCTTCTGCCTGTCTGCTTTTGTAAATAGAATGGCGAATGGAATTCCTTTTTCGCCCATGTATTTGGCAAATTCTAAATCAATTTTCTGTGGTTCTATGCGCACATCTACCAGCATCATGGTGCAGCGCAGCGTTTCTCTTTCTTCAAGGTAGGTGCGTATCATCTTTTTCCATTTCGCTCTTTCGCTCAGCGAAATTTTTGCATAACCATAACCCGGCAAATCCACAATGTACCAGGGTGCTTTTTTTTCATTAATGATGAAATGATTGATAAGCCTCGTTTTGCCCGGAGTGCCTGATGTCTTAGCAAGGCTGCGCTTATCCACCAGCATGTTGATGAGGCTGCTCTTACCCACATTGCTGCGGCCTATGAATGCAATTTCTGCAAAACCCGTTTCTGGGCATTGATCTAAAAACTCTGATGATTTGGCAAAGGCCGCGGACTCAATAAACATAATGCGCAAAGAAAACCCGTTGATGTGTTCAACAACATCACTGTGGTGTGTGGTGATTTTGAAAGCAGGGTTATGTGATAATAAAAATTGATGCTTTCCAAGTTTACAAGTAAGAGAAGCCTAAAGGGCTTCAATGTGAGTAACAGCGGGTGCCCCATAGGGGCACCCGCTGTTAATCGTATTAAAGTCTTTCAGGCTTTCGGCTTAGGTGAGGTCAGTATTGTGCACTCGATAAATTGACTCTTACTTGTAAACTCCGAAAGAATCAAACTATAAAATCATGCTTTTGCATAATGCATTGCCCTGTTTGAAAATCGCATCATTGTGCCGTGCAAAAAATGGTTGAGCTTCAAAACCTCATCACGGATGCACTTGTTCATCAAAGATTGTTTTTATCACTTGCCGAACCTTGGTTATTTAAAGGGTGTGTGTATGATGGCAATACGCCACATGTCCACGCCACCAAGGGAGGTAGCCGAAAATCCCTTAAAGAGTAGGCACTAAAACATAAACAAATAGTGTGATGAAAAAAGTTTTTATTCTATTGTTACTGGCAAGCATCTGCATGAAGCCAATGCAAGGCCAGATGTATCAATCAACCAACGGAACAGGAATACAGGAAGATGCCTGGGCTGTGGTGGAAGATGCTGCGCTTGGCGCTTTCGTATCAGTGGGCAATTCGTCTTTAGCAGGCATGAGCCAACTGTGGATTTCGAGCTATGCGGCCAATGGCACTGTGCTGACATCAGCCACTGCCACTAACAACCGCAACCTGATAGCGCGCGATATATGTATTGCGCCTGTTCATCCTTTGAATGGTCCTACCTACTACGTCACGGGATGGACGCAGATAAATTTTCAAGGCGCCATGATCAATCAAATATGGGTTGGCCGTATTGATCTGGGTGGCAATTTTATTTGGTTTCAGGAGAATCCTGTGGCAGGCCAGGGCAACGACAAAGAAGGTGTAGCCGTGGCCACTGCTCCCAATGGAGATTGCGTGGCCACAGGCCATGTGATGTGGCCCGGTGGTCCTGGTGTGCCCATCATGCCACAGGTTATCCTTACACGTTTTACAGCGATAGGTGCTATAGTGTGGAGCAATGTGTATAACCAACCGGGCTTCTGGATGGTGCGCGAAATCAATAATGGTATGGCTCCAGCGGGTACTCCCGGTATTGTCAATCCTAATGATGTTTTTGTAATAACCGGGGAGGTAGTTATTCCACCCATGTTTGGAGGCATAGGTGCGCCACAAACGTTTGTGGCTGCATACACAGGTGTGGGTGTAGAAATGTGGAGAACCATTGTGAATCAGGCTGCGCAAGTATCCACTGGTGATGCGGGATACGATGTGGTTTATGATCCAAACCTCAATGTGTACCACCTAGCCGGTGTGGCGCAATTGGGCCTCGGTCGCGCTGTGCCTGCCTCCACTCCTTATACGTGTACAGTGACTATTGCAGGGTTGGCTTTGGGCGGCACTGTGCATCTTGCTCCTACCATGGCACCTCTTGGTTTTTATCCAAGAGCTATTGCTCTTGCACCTAATAACCAACTTGTGGTTTCAGGCCCGGACTATGCAAACAACAGTGTATTCTTTGGTCAATATCCTGCTCTGGCAGGCCCGCCACCACCAATGATGTGTGTGAACTATCCCGGATTGGCAAGTGCCAACTCAGTGCCCCAGCCATTCTGGCTAAATGATGCACAGCCGGAGGGCATTATCAATACAACCATTGGAACTATTCCGGGCTTTCTCATTTCTACCAACTCATTGCCAACAGGTGCTTTTGGTATGGGCGATGCTCATTTCATAAGCACCAATGTTACCGGACAAACTCCTACCACTTGCCCTGCTGTGCCCATTCCAAGTATCGCAGTTAATGGTCAACAACAGGTTTTTGTTCCCTCTGCTCCAATCAATTTGTTGGCCTGGGCAATGGCACCTATGGTCAATGCACCCTACCCTATTCAGCAGCAGCAGTGTTTGGATCCATGCATTGTGAGTGCTTCCTTCACTGCTACTGTGTCCGGACAGACTGTTACATTCAACAATACAAGCACCGGCAACGGTACGCTCTCTTATGCATGGGCATTTGGCGATGGTAACACCAGCGCATTGCCAAATCCTGTGCATACCTATGCAGGTGCCGGGCCATACACCGCTTGCCTTACAGTTACCAATACCAACGCATCCGGTATTACATGCACGGCTACCTTCTGCCAGACATTTACATTTTGCAATGTGAATGCGGACTTCACATTCACACTCAATTGCAAGACTGCCACATTCACCAATGCTACCACCGGCACCGGGCCTTTCACGTATAGCTGGCTTTATCCTGATGGCACTACATCTACTGCTACCAACCCTGTAAAAGTGTTTGCTGCATGTGGCAATTACAATGTGCGCCTCATTGCTTGCAATGCAACTTGCTGCGATACGATCATCAAAACAGTAAGTATTGCATGCTGCAATGCGGCAGTAGACTTCTGCCTGCAAGCCACAGGGCGTGCAGTTACCTTGAACAACAACACTACGGTGAACCCAACCACGGGCACTACCTACACAGTATTCGTAGATGGCGTGCTTACCTCTTGGACTAACAACACGGCCAAAACACTGCTTGCAGGTGCACATACCATATGTGTAAAAGCACGCAGAATTATTTGTGGAGATACCTGTTGCGCCACTTGTTGTAAAGCAATAACTGTAAGTGATCAGTGTGCACTCAATACCAGCTTCTGGCATCAGGTGCAGGGCGGTCTTGGTGTATTGTTTACCAACAAAAGCACCGGCACCAATACTACCAGTACTACCTACCTGTGGGAGTTTGGCGATGGCACCACTTCTACATTGCTGGCACCTGCGGTGAAAACCTATGCCACACCCGGCACTTACACCGCATGCCTTACGGTAACAAAAGTGAATGCACCTGCTGACACTTGCCGCGAGAAGATGTGCAGACAAATAATAGTGGAAGCGCCCTGCGCTGTGCTGGCCAAATACAAAACGAAGATTTGTATTGCTGCACCGCTTACTGTGGAGTTCACCAACCAATCAGTAGGTGGTGTTACCTACGATTGGAATTTTGGTGACGGCAACACAAGCACAGCCACCAACCCAACCCACACTTATGCAGCCGCTGGCACCTACATTGTTTGCCTAAAGGCCACAGTAAATGGCGGATGCTGGTCGCTGGCTTGTCACCAAGTGCGCGTGAGCACTGTAACGTGCAACAACAGTTGCAGCACGCTGCCCGGTGCTCCTTCATTCTTAAATGGTGATAGCGAGAGCAATGGCGAGGGATATGTGGAGCCTGAAATGAATGATTGGACGTACTCCAACTCAGCGGATGATGTGCAGGAGAAAAAATCGGGTGAAGAGGAAATGAAAACTTCATTGAACCTGTTCCCTAATCCTGCCAACGATGAAATAAATGTGATGCTTGAAACGCAGGGCGAAGACAATGCGCAGATAACCATACTGAGTGCAAGTGGCGAAATAGTGCATCAGTCGCAGCGCATGTTTTATGCAGGCACACAACAGGTAGAAATATCCACACAGCACTTTGCTGATGGACTTTATCACCTCACCATTACCCTGAACGATGAAGTGCTGACCAAACACTTTGTAGTGACAAAGCAATAGGTCAGTTTGTTTTTCTCCATAACCAAAAAGTCAAAAGCCGCTCGTGAGGGCGGCTTTTGGTTTTCATTCAATTTGAAAGATTCATAAACCTTTTTCCTTCAACCACTTTTCCAGCAACTCATTAAAAAGTGTGGGATGCTCCATCATGGGTGCGTGGCCACATTCGTCTATCCAATACAAGGTGGCATTGGGCAGCAGTTGACTGAATTCCTCAGCCACCTCCGGTGGAGTGATGGTGTCATTTTTTCCCCAGATAAGGCAGGCAGGCATTTTCATGTTGGGGAGATCTTTGGCCATGTTGTGGCGTATGGCGCTTTTGGCTAATGCCAATATGCGCAGCACACGGTTGCGATCGTTTACTACTTCGAAACATTCGTTAACCAACTCATCGGTAGCATGGCTGGGATCGTAAAATGTGACTGCTACTTTCTGGCGGATGAATTCTTTGTCCTCTCTGCGGGGAAAGCTGCTGCCAAAAGCATTTTCATATAAACCGCTGCTTGCGGTGAGAATAAGTGAACTTACTTTTTCAGGAAACTCTTTGGTGTAAACCAGTGCTACGTGTCCGCCCAGCGAGTTGCCAAGGAGGTTCACCTTGTCCCATTTTTTATGATTGATAAAATCGCGCAGAAAGTGAGCGAGCGACTTGACACCTGTGGTGAGCACGGGCATGGTGTAGAGCGGCAGCATGGGTATCACCACTTTGTGGGTTTTAGAAAAGTGATTTACTACATCGCGAAAATTGCTGAGTGCCCCAAACAAGCCATGAAGCAGTATGATGACTTTGCCCTCACCTTGTTCTATGTATCTGAAACCCGACTCTTCTTTGATAGGATAGTCCATAAAAAATATTGTGCGCTAAGGCTGCTGTCAAACATAGATGTTTTTTGAGACTGTAATGAAATCGAAGTCCGGTAAGCACAAAATATTTTGCGCGTTGTGTGCTCAGTTCTTGATGGCTGCTATACCGGGCAGGTCAATGCCCTCCAGCGCTTCCAGCATGGCACCTCCTCCGGTGCTTACGTAAGAAACTTTGTGAGCAAGGCCAAATTGATTTACTGCTGCTACGCTGTCACCACCACCTACAAGGGTAAATGCACCTGCGGCTGTGGCCCCGGCCAATGCATCAGCAATGGCTTTGGTGCCGTGTGCAAATTTTTCCATTTCGAACACACCCATGGGGCCATTCCAAAGTATGGTTTTCGATTTCAGAATGACCTGGCAGAATGTTTCAATGGATTTGCTGCCGATGTCTAAGCCCATCCAACCAGAAGGAATATTGTTGCTCTCTGCTGTTGCATGGTTTGCATCGCTGGCAAACTTGTCGGCCACTACGGAATCGACAGGGAGGTAAATATTGACGCCTTTTTCTTTCGCATTCACCATAAGTGATTGGGCCATTTCCAATTTGTCGTCTTCTACAAGCGAGTTGCCTACGGTGCCACCTTGTGCTTTGAAGAAGGTGTAAGCCATTCCGCCACCTATGATGATGTTGTCAACGCGATTCAACAAATTTTCGAGTATCGAAATTTTACTTGAAACCTTGCTGCCACCGATGATGGCTGTAACAGGCCTGGCTGTGGAGTTGAGCACACGATCTATGCTTTGCACTTCGTCTTCCATCAGGTAGCCAAAGAGTTTGTCGGTAGGGAAAAACTTAGCAATGACTGCTGTGCTTGCATGAGCACGGTGTGCTGTGCCAAAAGCATCATTCACATACACATCACCATTCTCTGCAAGCTGGCCTGCAAAAAATTCATCACCTGCTTCTTCTTCTTTGTAGAAGCGAAGATTTTCAAGCAAGGCTACTTCGCCATTTTGCAATGAGTTCACCACTGTGCTTGCATTGTCACCAATACAGTCAATAGCAAATTTTACTTCAGCACCCAACAGTGTTGAAGTGTGATGCACAAGATGTTTCAATGAGAATTTTTCCTCGGGGCCGCCTTTGGGTCTGCCCAGATGCGACATGAGCACCACGCGTCCACCATCGTTTATGATTTTGCGAATGGATTTGAGCGCAGCGCGTATGCGTGTGTCATCGGTGATGTTGAAGTTGTCATCCATAGGCACATTGAAATCAACGCGGACTAAAGCGCGCTTGCCATGGAAGTTGTAGGAGTCTATTTGGTAGTTCATAAGTAAACTCTATAGAACACGGATGACGCGGATTGGATGGATTCTCACAGATTATATCAGTGTAAATCTGTTCAATCTGTGTCATCTGTGTTCCAACAATTACATCTCGAAGGTTTCCAGAAACTTGGTAGTGAAATCACCAGAGCGGAATTTGGGATCCTTCATCAGTTTTTGATGGAATGGAATGGTTGTCTTCACGCCTTCTATGATGTACTCGTCCAAGGCGCGCTCCATTTTGGTGATGGCTTCTTCACGCGTTTGAGCCACTACTATCAGTTTGGAAATCATGCTGTCATAGTGCGGGGGAATGACATAGCCTGCGTAAGCATGTGTGTCAAGCCTTACGCCATGGCCACCGGGCGAGTGATAGCTTGTGATTTTGCCGGGTGATGGTGCAAAATTTTTGTAAGGGTCTTCAGCATTGATGCGGCATTGTATGCTGTGCATTTTCGGGTAATAGTTGCGGCCTGAGATGGGGTCGCCTGCGGCAAGTTTTATTTGTTCTTTTACTAAGTCGTAGTTTATTACTTCTTCGGTGATGGTGTGCTCCACTTGTATGCGTGTGTTCATCTCCATGAAGTAGAAATCTCGGTTTTTGTCCACCAAAAATTCCACTGTGCCAACGCCTTCATACTTCACAGCTTCGGCTGCTTTGATTGCGGCCTGTCCCATTTTTTCGCGCAGCTCATCGGTCATGAAAGGTGATGGTGTCTCTTCGCAAAGTTTTTGGTGTCTGCGTTGAATGCTACAGTCGCGCTCGCTCAGGTGGCAGGCTTTGCCGTATTGGTCTCCGGCTATTTGTATTTCAATGTGGCGTGGTTCTTCTACGAATTTCTCCATGTACATGCCATCGTTGCCAAAGGCTGCGGCTGCTTCGCGTCTGGTTTTGTCCCATGCATCTTCCACATCAGCATCGTTGTGGCATACACGCATGCCTTTGCCGCCACCGCCTGCTGTAGCTTTCATCATCACGGGATACTTGATGCGATTGGCAACGTCTTTGGCCTGCTCCAGACTTTCCAATATACCGGCACTGCCCGGTATGCAAGGCACACCTGCATCTATCATGGTTTGTTTGGCTGAGGATTTGTCGCCCATCGCATCTATCATCTCTGGCGATGCGCCTATGAATTTGATTCCATTCTCTTTGCACACTTTGCTGAATGTAGCATTCTCACTCAGGAATCCGTAGCCCGGATGTATGGCATCGGCATTGGTTATTTCAGCCGCGGCTATGATGCTTGGAATTTTCAGATAGCTCTCCTTGCTGGGTGGTGGGCCAATACATACGGCCTCATCAGCAAAGCGCACATGCAGGCTGTCTCTATCGGCAGTGCTATAAACTGCTACGGTGGAAATGCCCATCTCTTTGCAAGTGCGGATAACGCGCAAGGCGATTTCTCCGCGGTTGGCTATCAGTATTTTTTTAAACATGAGGAGTCAATTTGAAAATTTGGTGATTTATTGACTTGTTGACTTGTTGATTTGGCGCCACCTTATCGATTTGTATTCACTTTTCGAATATGCTGATTAGGGCTATTAACTCATGCTCACTTAGAAGCAATTCACAAACCTCTAAATCAACAAGTCAACAAATTAGTTGGGTTCAACCAAGAACAACGGTTGGTCGTACTCCACCGGAGTGTTGTCGTTCACAAGTACTTTTACAATTGTGCCGCTCACTTCACTTTCTATTTCGTTGAAGAGTTTCATGGCTTCGATGATGCAAACAGGCGAACCGGCTTTTATGCTTGCGCCTACCTCTACAAATGAAGGCTTGTCAGGTCCGGCACTGCGGTAGAATGTGCCAATCATGGGCGACTTTATTTCTATTAGGTTGCCTTTGCTTTCACCTTCGGGTGCTGCTGATGGGGCTGCCGGTGCTACTGCGGGGGCTGGTGCAGCTACCGATGCCATGACAGGTGCCGCTATCATCTGTGGCATAGCTACCGGCATCATTTCCTGTCCCCGTCCTTTGCGCTCCGGCTCGTGTGTTTTGATGGTGATTTTAAAATCTTTCTGCTCTATCTCCACTTCACTTACACCACTCTTGCTCACAAACTTGATGAGGTCTTGAATTTGAGTAATATTCATTGGGCTTTCTGATTTGGTTCTGTTCTATTATGAAAATGTCAAGGTTTTGAAAGTCGGCAAATGTATATGCAGTCAGGTTATCTGATTACTGCAAGCACCATGGGGCATTACTCAGGTATTTTCATGAACCATTGCAGCGGTATATCGGCCAGTTACCCGTCTCGATGTTCAGGTTTTCTATTTCAAATTGTCCGGTGGGGGTGTTTGCTGTTTTGATTGTCAATACTTCCAAATGATGATAGACTGCCCTAAAGCAAACCGTTCACCTGCCGTTGAGTGCAACTCACCATTTTCTTTCATTTTTTTCAAATGCGAGATCAAACATTCGCGGCCTGTTTTCCCATTCAATATCACTTTCTGAAATCAATATGCGCTCCCAACTTATACCAATTATGAAATTGAAATTTATTTTAACCCACCTGCTTGTGCTGACGGCAGGCATTGCCACACATGCCCAATCCTACACCATCAGCGGCAGCATAAAGGATGAAAAAAATGGAGAAGACCTGCTGGGTGCAGTGGTGACGGTGAATGAATTGCCCGGGCAAGGTGCTGAGGCCAACAGCTATGGTTTCTATAGCCTTACACTGCCCAAAGGCAATTACACGCTGCTGTTTCAATACATAGGTTACCTAACCAAAGAAGTGAGTGTGAATTTGAGCACAGACCAGACCCTGAATGTGAGCATAGCAGGCGAGGCTACTGCCACCGCGGCAGTGGTGATAACCGATGAAAAGGCTGAAAAAAATGTGCGCAGTACAGAAATGGGTGTGACACACATTGACCCGCGCAGCATTGCCAACGTGCCCGTGCTGTTTGGCGAACGAGACATCATCAAAGTATTGCAGATGACACCGGGGGTGAAGAGTGCCGGTGAGGGCAGCATCGGTTTTTATGTGCGTGGTGGCAGTGCCGACCAAAATCTGGTGCTGCTGGATGAAGCTCCGGTTTACAATGCATCGCATCTGCTTGGCTTCTTCAGTGTGTTCAATAGTGATGCGCTGAAGGATGTGACACTCTATAAAGGCGGAATGCCTGCTGAGTATGGTGGCCGTGCAAGCAGTGTGATGGATATCAAGATGAAGGATGGCAACAGCAAAAAATTTGGTGTAACAGGCGGACTTGGAATCATCTCATCAAGACTTACACTGGAAGGCCCATTGGTGAAAGACCGAGGCTCATTCATAGTGAGTGGCCGCAGAACTTATGCTGATATGTTCCTCGCTCTGTCCAAAAATGAAGATTTGAAAAAATCTGAACTCTACTTCTATGACCTGAACATGAAAGCCAACTACCGAATCAATGAAAAGAACCGCGTATTTCTTTCAGGTTACTTCGGGCGTGATGTGTTTGGAATTGATGATGTGTTTGGCTTTGGATGGGGTAACGCCACAGGTACTTTGAGATGGAACAGCATCATTACCGACAAACTATTCAGCAATACTTCGCTCATTTTTTCGAATTACAATTACTTGTTCTCGTTCAATGCCAGTGGCAGCGATGTCAAATTCAGCAGCAGTATTCGCGACTGGAATCTGAAACAAGATTTCAGCTTTTTCCCCAATCCGCATAACAAAATAAAATTCGGGGTGAATGCCTTGTACCACACGTTCATACCCGGAGTGGTGGAGAGTGACTACGAAAGTTTTACTGATACCAAACTGACCAACCGATATGCGCTTGAAGGCGGAGTGTATGTGCAAAACGAACAAAGCATCAACGAAGCCTGGAGCATACAATATGGATTGCGCTACAGCTATTTTGATTACATGGGTGAGGGTAAGGCATACACCTTTGACACCGAAGGCAAGAAAACTTCTGAAACAATATTTGATGAATGGGAGAGTATTAAAAAATATGGTGGTGCTGAACCAAGGCTGAGCGTCAGGTATGCAATAGACAAGAACAGCAGCATCAAAGCGCAGGCTAACCGCGCCATGCAGTATTTGCATTTGCTGAGCAACAGCACTTCAGGTTCGCCTACTGATATATGGGTGCCCAGCAGTAACAATGTGAAGCCACAAATAGCCGATCAAATTGCAGCGGGTTATTTCCGCAACCTGGCCAACAACAGCTATGAATTTTCCGTGGAGGGCTACTACAAACTGCTAAAGAACCAGATTGATTACCGCAATGGTGCCGATCTCTTCTTCAATGACGAGGCAGAGGGCCAGCTCATCTATGGCAAGGGCCGGGCGTATGGTGCCGAGTTGCAGGTGAAAAAACAGTCTGGATCACTTACAGGTTGGATCAGCTACACATGGTCGCGCTCACTACGCACCTTCAGTGATATAAATGATGGCAGCGAATTTTCTGCGAAGCAGGATAGAATACATGATATAGCCATAGTGGCCATGTATAAGCTGAATGAACGCATTGGCCTAAGTGCCAACTGGGTGTACAACACAGGCAGCGCAGTCAGTTTCCCAAGTGGCAAATACTACATTGATGGCAAAGCATTGCCTTATTACACTGAGCGCAATGGCTATCGCATGCCTGCATACCATCGCATGGATGTAGGTGTGAACATCGAAACAAAAAAGACAAGCATGTGGGCGCTGCGTCATCCGGATTTTGAATCATCATGGAACATATCAGTGTACAATGTGTATGCACGTGAGAACGCATACAGTATCACATTCAGGCAAAACGAAGACAACCCTGAACAGACAGAAGCAGTGCGCACTGCATTGTTCAAAATAATTCCGAGCATTACTTACAATTTTACTTTCTGAGAAAACAAACTGCAACACAACAACAGACATGAAAAAAGCAATAGGCATATTGAGCATAGCCGCAACGCTTGCGATGATTCAAAGCTGCACTAAGGTGATAGAAATAGACCTCAATGAAGCTGATCAAAAACTGGTGATAGAAGGCTATGTATATGAAGGCAACAGCACAATTGAAGTACTGCTGACGCGAACTACAAGCTACTTCGATGCAGGCGGACCTCTGCCAGTGGATGGTGCCACAGTGAAGGTGACCATGCCCAATGCAAGCGTGATAACTCTAACTCCGGCAGGCGATGGCTACTACCGCGCTGAGGGTGTTGCGGTAGTCAACAATGCAACATACGCATTGGAAGTGACAGAAGGCGGCAACACATATACTTCTACATCATATATGCCTGTACCTGTTCCTATTGATTCACTTACACAAGAATTTCAGGAAGGAATTTTCGGTGGTGAAGACAGCTACAATGTGTTCATCAACTACCAGGATCAATTCGGTAAAAACTTTTACCGTGCACGTGCATGGGTAGATGGCATATACCTGCAGGAGCCGGGTGAGATTCAGATGTTTGATGACAACCTGAATGATGGCAACTACATACGCATTCCACTTTTTGTTACAACCTTTCAGGCCGGAGATACGGTGGAAGTTGAGCTGCAAAGCATGAGCCCTGAGACCTATGAATTTTTTCAAACCTTCGCTTTGGCTGCCAGCGAAGATGCCGGTAGTCCTTTCACGGCTGCACCAGCCAATCCCGAAACCAACATCAAGGGAGGTGCGCTCGGAGTGTGGGCTGCAATTGCAGTTAGTCGTGACACTATAGCTGTGGTGGAATAGAAAAAGCAACGCATGAGTGTGTAAGCATTTTGCGGACTTTAGTCCGTGGCTTTAGTGATAAATGACTGAACGGTGAAGCCAGGTTCTGCCCATGGTGTTTTGTGGTTATGAAAATGGAGACATGATGGCGATCGATGCACATTTACCGCCAATTCAATACTTCAGTTTTTATGTGCACCAACATTTCACGTTTCATTCTATCGTCAACTGGTACAATCCTGTTGGTAATCTTTTGCTCTTCCTGTTCATTCAAAAATGAAGAGGCGGATCTGATCATACACAACGCACGCATCTATACTGTGGATGCTAGCTTCTCTATTCAGGAAGCCATGGCAGTGAAGAACGGAATAATCATAGCCATTGGGCCGGAGCGCGAAATACTGAACAAGTATGATGCACCTAAAATGATTGATGCACAAAAGCGCGCTGTATTTCCCGGATTCATCGATGCGCATTGTCATGCTCTTGCGTATGGACATTCCTTGAATGAAGTTGATCTTGTTGGCACATCATCTTTTGCAGAAGTGTTAGAAAAAGTGAAAGCATTCAGTGTGGCACATCCCGGAAAGAAATGGATAACAGGACGCGGCTGGGATCAAAATGATTGGGCAGACAAAAATTTTCCTGATCGGGCAGCATTGGACTCATTATATCCAAGCACCCCGGTTGTTTTAGAACGCATAGATGGACACGCAATGTTGGCAAACAATGCAGCACTTCTGGCAGCGGGAATCAAAGCGGGTCAAACTATTTTGGGCGGAGAATATCAAACCACTGGAGACAAACTCACCGGCATTTTGGTTGACAATGCGATGAACATCATGTTCGACACCATGCCAGAACCAACGGATGAAGAAAACACAGCCGCTTGGCTGGCTGCACAAGAAGATTGTTTCCGGCATGGCCTTACCACGGTGGACGATGCAGGGCTTTTGCTCCGAGACATTTGGCTTATTAAAAAACTGCAACAAGAAGAGAAATTGAAATTGCGCATTTATGCCATGCTGAGTGATGACACTACCAACTTCAATTACTATCAAAAGCATGGCATCGATACGAGTGCGCTGCTAACTGTCCGGTCATTCAAATTTTATGCTGATGGCGCGCTCGGTTCGCGTGGTGCGTGTTTGCTCAGTCCCTACGAAGATTTGTTGCCTGCACGCAGCTATGGCAAGCTGCTCAGTGAAATGGAACACTTCCGCTCGCGTGCTTATGATTTGCGCAAGCTCGGTTTTCAGATGTGTACACATGCCATTGGCGACAGTGCTAACCGCGTGATGCTCGATTTGTATGGCGAAGTGTGGAGTGATACTACAGCGGATCATCGCTGGCGTATTGAACATGCACAAGTGGTGCATGAAAAGGATATTGAAAAATTCAAACGATACAATGTGATACCAAGTGTACAGCCCACTCATGCGACAAGCGATATGCCGTGGGCAGCAGACCGACTCGGACGCAACCGTGTGTTTCGCGCATACAGTTATCTCGAATTAAAAAATCAACTCGGAATGCTTGCGCTTGGCACTGATTGCCCTATCGAAGGCATTTCACCTTTTGCAACATTTTATGCAGCCATTGCAAGAAAGGACAAAGACGGCAAACCTGCCGAAGGCTGGCAAATGGAGAATGCAATCAGCAGACAAGATGCACTCATGGGTATGACTATATGGGCTGCAATGGCCAACTACGAAGACCACCACAAAGGTTCGCTTGAGGTAGGTAAGTATGCAGACTTCGTTTTGCTTGACAGAGACATCATGCAAACAGATGCGGAAAAAATTCTCGAATCACAAGTAATTACCACTGTGTTGAATGGAGAAGTGGTGTACCAGAAAATGTAAGGTTGTGAAATTAGTTTCTCTATTATTGTCTTCTAAATCTAAACCAGATCTAATATGAAAACACAATTACACAGATTACTTGCAGCATTGTACCTGTTTACATTGTTGCTCAGCAGTTGCAAAACAAGCAATGATGTGATGAGCGACCGCCTCATTCAAAAACGGAAGTACAACAATGGATTTTTCGTGGAAAAGAAATCTGGGCCAACAGAGAAAACCACAACTGTTGTTCAAAAAGAAAATGCATTAACCAATGAGGTTGCTCCGATAACTAAGACCGATTCCAAGCCAACAACGGAAGAACCAAAGCCCGCAGCCTTACCTGCTGATGTAGTGGTAGCCGAAAAAAAGGATGCAAAGACAGAATCAAAGCCAGCCCTATTGCCGAAGATAAAGTTGAAAATGAAAGAAGATGAAGATTCGAAATGGACTGCATCTGTTTGGAATGCGGTAGTTGCACCGTCATCACCTGATGCTGCTGAACAGACCACAGGAGAAGGTGGTGGATTAAGCATTGCATCATTAATTATTTCCATAGTAGGATGGATAGTGCCATGGCAAATTGGAATTGTGCTTTTGGGCCTCGCTTTGATACTTGGAGTGCTTGGTCTAAAGAAAAATGTTAGGCGTGGCGCTGCCATCGCGGGAATTGTCATTTCACTTGTGGGACTCATTTTTGTGATGATTGCGATGTCAATGGGCATTGTTTGAAAAATAAAACGATGATTTTATTCGGCACTTTTAGCTGATTGAAAGAAAAGAGGCTGACAGAATTACTTGCTGTCAGCCCCTTTTTTTTATGCCACAGGATCTCTCAATACCTGAATCCCAAAGAAAGCAGGAAGTTCAATTTGGTAGCTGTGATGTTGGCCGGTTGGTTATCTATGGTTTGATAGAGATAATATGTACGATCGTCAGAAGCATAGCTTGCAGCAAGATCGCAAAAGAAATAATCAGTGCGATAACCAAAACCACCTGAGTATGTAAGCCATGAAGAATTTGCCGCAACTCCATTCACAAAAGGACTCTGCTGATAAAGCACGCCACCGCGCAGAGCAAATTCTTTGGCCACACGCATCTCCAGCCCTGCACCTACGCGATGCACACCGCGGTAAATGGTGCTTATCACATCATTCTCCGTTTCGTAGTTGTAATTGTTGCTGCCGCTTCCACGCATATCCATGTTGTTGTATGCGGCATATTCATAGTCAGCAGTTATCACTCCTGCTTTACCAAGCACAAAGGCCGCATTGGCCAACAGACGTGAGGGGGTGCGCAACTTGTAGGTAGTTACCAGCATGGGCGAATTCCAGTCGTGAGTTGTACCATTCTGCTCTGCACTGGTCATCGTCACATTGTAGTTCTCCCTAAATCCAATGGCTGCCGGTGTGTGGTATGCAACGCCTGCTCTGAGCCATTGTGTGGGTTTCACTATTACCCCCAACTTCAGGCTCACGCCATTTCCATTGGACCGTAGTGTTTCGTTGTATGCAATGTTTTTCAAGGCCTCATCACTTTCATAGTTTTCTGTGTAGGTGCTTTGGTCGTAAAAAGATGTACTGATGTAATTGAGTGATGCACCTATCTGCAACACATCGCGGTAGTTCGCTCCAAAACCGAATGATGTTTCGCCTTGTGCGCCAGTTCTTCTTATGTTTTTATGTTGTTGCACTATGCCCTGTCCGGCATTGGGCACGTAGCTAACGCCTGCGGTGTCCTGTGGATCTATTGCATATACCTGATAAGCCAGCCCGGCCCCGAACGGAAACTCATCAGTAACCAAATCTGGATGGGTGCCGCTTGCTTGCGTAGCAAATACCTGCAGTATGCTGCTGCCAAATGGTGCGCCTGTTATGCTGATTCTTTCATTGAAGTTGTTGGTCTTAGTATAGCCAATACCAAAGTTGATGTCCGTCCAGTCTTTGTGTTTTGGTTTTTTGTTTCCAATCATACCGGCTGTGTTCACATAAAACGGTGTGCTGCTGTTGCTGCTGCTACTTCCTTCGTATTGCGCATCAGTAACGTGACTAAGCAGGCCGAATGAACATTCAAATCCGGCACGTTTGTACGTGCCCATGCCGGCAGGATTTGTAAAAATGCTGCTGATGTCTGCACCAAGCGCACCAAAGGACGAACCCATGGATAAGCTGCGAGCGCTTGCCGCACGCTGAGTGTATGAATAGCGCAGTGCATCCGTTTCGTTTTGTGCATTGGTTGTGGCACAGATGGCTACGAGCCAGCAAAACATTACTTGCTTTTTCATGAAGTAAAAGTTTTTTGTATTTAAGAAATTATTTTCTGCGTGCACCACCAGTGCTGCCACCTCCACCGGAGCCTCCGCTGCGCGAGCCGCCACTTCCACCACCAGAGGGTTTGCTACCACCGCCACCACCTGAAGATGGACTGATGCGCCCACCACCTCCACCTGAGTTACCTCCAGATGGTTTTACTGAAGGTGAGGGTGACGATGGTTTGGGATCGGGTTTACGAACCTCAGGTTTTGGTTCTGGTCTGCTATTGTTCTCCGGTTCGCGCACTATCGGTTTGGTGGTGTTCGAATTATTTCCTGCGCTGTTGCTTGCAGGTTTTGATGCGGCAGGTGTGGTGTATTCTTTTTCAGGTTTTGCAGCCTCTCTTACAGGCGTAGCATCTCTGGTATTATCTGGTTTGCTGCCAGTATTGTTGCTTGCAGGTTTATTGTTTTTTGATTCTGTTGAGCCGCTTGTGTTGGCAGGTTTGGAAGTGGTTTGTCCACCACTTACATAAGTTGGTTTGGTGGCCGCAGTTCCTGGCTTTGGCCGTGGCATCGTGTAATAATCCGATTCAGTATTTGATGCTACGGCTGGTTTTTCGTTTCCATTTTGTTGACCAACAAAAACAGGAACTTTTTCTATCACAGGCTTCTTCGTTTCGGTTGCTACATAAGTTGGAGACGCATGGTTCAATGAAGGGCTGTTCTCAGTTGGTTGCAATGCATGCACAACGGAAGGCTTATCAAATTCTCCATTGTTTTGAAAGTTGTTATTGCCAGCAATGTTGCCATTGTCTAATTCTTCTTCCGTGGGTTTGTGTATAGGATTCAAACCTATAGCCGGTTTTTTGTCACCATCAATGGCGTGTGGCTTGGTAAGGGCTAATGGTCGAAGAGTAGCATTGTCATAAGACGAGTTGATGGACGAACCGACAGAAACGTTTGGCCTTGGTCCATAAACTACACCTGAATAGCTGTTGTTGTCGTCATTCCAATTGTTGCCACCACCATAGTATCCATTGCCGTAGTATCCATTGTTGCACCAACCATTGTTGCCATACCAATTGTTATTGTAGCCATAGCCATTGTACCAGCCTCCGTAGCCATAGTTGCCGTACCATGGATTGTAGCCATAAGGATCATTCCAACACCAACCGTTGCCATACCACGGATCGTTCCAGGGCGAGTACCAGTTGTTGTAATATGAATTGTTGAAGCCCCAACCCATTCCCCAGTAGCAGCGATAGCGCCAGCCATAAAATGGATTCCATGTCAACATACCGTTTGAGCCATAAGGATTGCCGTAGTAACCATTCCACATACTACCGTATGGAGATTGGTAAACATTGCCATAGTAGTTATTTACTACATCGCCATCGTTGTAGTCATCACTTGAATAGTTGTCCACCTGGCCATCATAGTATTCATCCTCCGATGTCGCGTTGTCCACCATATTCGGGTCCACGTAGTCTTCGCCAGGCGTTTCATTCCCTTGCGCCACTTCATCATCCACAAGTGCAAAATCACTTATGAAATGTTCACCGGGTTGGTAATAGACTTCATCATTTTCATACCTGGCGCCATTGGTAGCATAGCGTTGCTGTGTGCACGAGGTGATGAAGAAAACAATCGCTACGATGGGTAATAAGAATTTTTTCATGGCATTGAGATTTTACTTGTTGATGAAAAAAGTATGGCTGCTGCAAGCTCAAAAATAGACTCCTTCAACTGGGAATTATTTTGGCCACCGGATTTTACCAACAACCATACCACACGACCATGGCTGAAAAGCTCACCCCACGTGCCACTGACTATAGTAAATGGTACAACGACCTTGTAATAAATGCTGACCTTGCAGAGCACAGCGCAGTGCGCGGCTGCATGGTCATCAAGCCTTATGGCTTTGCTATCTGGGAAAAAATGCGCGATGCATTGGACAAAATGTTTAAAGACACAGGGCATCAGAATGCCTACTTCCCGCTGTTCGTTCCAAGAAGTTTTTTGGAAAAAGAAGAAGGACATGCCGAAGGCTTTGCCAAGGAATGCGCTGTGGTCACCCACTATCGCTTGAAAGTGAATCCTGACGAAAAGGGAAAACTGATGGTGGACCCTGACTCGAAGCTGGAAGAAGAACTGATAGTGCGTCCAACAAGCGAAGCCATCATTTGGAATACTTACAAGGGTTGGATACAGAGCTACCGCGACTTGCCGATACTCATAAATCAGTGGGCCAATGTGGTGAGGTGGGAAATGCGCACGCGATTGTTTTTGCGTACTGCCGAGTTTCTATGGCAGGAAGGACATACAGCTCACGCCAATGCACCAGAGGCCATGGCCGAAACCGAACAAATGTTGAATGTGTATGCAGATTTTGCAGAAAGATGGATGGCCATGCCTGTGATAAAAGGAAGAAAAACAGAAAGTGAACGCTTTGCCGGTGCGCTTGACACAATGTGTATAGAAGCACTCATGCAAGACGGTAAAGCGTTGCAGGCCGGCACATCACATTTTCTGGGGCAGAATTTTGCCAAAGCCTTCGATGTAAAATTCCAAAGCAAAGAAGGTGTGCTCGACTATGTATGGGCTACCTCGTGGGGTGTAAGTACACGCCTGATGGGAGCTCTGATAATGACACACAGTGACGATAACGGCTTGCGATTGCCACCCATGCTTGCTCCAATTCATGTGGTTATTGTGCCTATTTACAAAGGCCTTGAGCAGCTTGAGACTATTTCGCAAAAGGTGAAGCCATTGATAAACGAATTGCAGGCGAAAGGAATAACAGTGAAATATGACAATGATGATAGCAAACGCAGTGGATGGAAATTTGCAGAATATGAATTGAAGGGTGTTCCTGTGCGGCTTGCCCTTGGGCCAAAAGATTTGGAAAATGGAACTGTTGAGATAGCGAGGAGAGATAATAGCACCAAAGAGAATCGCGCATTTGATGGTATTGCAACTCATATCGAACAGTTGCTTAGCGAAATTCAGGAAAACCTGTTTAGTCAGGCCATGGCGCACCGCACAGCACACATTACCAAAGTAGATAGCTACGATGATTTCAAGAAACTGCTGGATGAGAAAGGCGGCTTCTTCCTTGCTCATTGGGACGGCACCAAGGAGACTGAAGACAAAGTAAAGGATGAAACAAAGGCTACCATTCGCTGTATTCCACTTGACTCTGACATGCAAGAAGGCATGTGCATGGTGACAGGCAAACACAGCAAGCAGAGAGTTCTGTTTGCGCGTGCGTATTAAGTTGCTGATCTAAGATGAAAGAGACCACAGCAGTGAAAAACCGATAGAAAACAAAAAGCCGCCTCGTAATTGAAGCGGCTTTTTACATTAGTAGAAAAAACTAATTATTTCTTCTTGTCGAATTTGGCGTAGCGGTTTTTGAATTTGTCGATACGGCCAGCTGTATCCACAAGCTGCATCTTACCAGTAAAGAATGGATGCGAGGTATGAGATATCTCCAATTTTACCAATGGATACTCATTGCCATCTTCCCATTGAATGGTTTCTTTGGTTTGCACAGTGCTTTTGCCTAAGAAGGCATATTCATTACTCATGTCTTTGAACACTACTGAACGGTAGCTATCGGGATGAATACCTTGTCTCATAATCAGAATTTGATTTTTTTGTAAACGGGCGGCAAATATAGCCGCCCCTGTTGGTTTTCAAAACGGTTTTTTTTGGATGCTGCCGGGCTGGCTGGCCTTCGGTTTATTTCGCACTTTTCAAAATGCAGCCGGAAACAACCTACAATATGGCCATTACAGATAATGCGGCACCACTGCGTGTGCTAAGGCTTGTGAACAGGTTCAATCTGGGTGGCCCTACTTACAACGCTGCTTATCTCACCAAAGGCCTTGCTCCGCAATATGAAACTACCCTTGCCGGTGGCCACCCGCTGCCGGATGAAGCACATAGCGGATTTATCATGCAGAAGTTAGATGTGCCATACATAGAAATAAATGAAATGAGGCGCAGCATCAATCCGGTAAATGACATGCGCGCTCTTATGCGCATCATACGCATGGTACGCAGCGTGAGGCCGCACATTGTGCACACACATGCCGCCAAGGCAGGCGTGTTGGGCAGGCTGGCTGCATGGTATTGTAGAGTGCCCGTGGTGGTGCATACCTATCATGGGCATGTGTTCTCCGGCTATTTCAGCGAGTGGAAAACTGCATTGGTAAAAGCATTTGAACGCTGGCTGGCATCGAGAACCACGGCTGTAATAACCATCAGTGCATTGCAACACCACGAGATTGTGGATGTACACCGCATTTGCGCTCCGGGCAAGGCTCATATCATCCCTTTAGGTTTCGATCTGGAGCGATTTACTGTTGGTCAAAATGAAAAGAGAGCTCATTTCAGAAAACAGTATGAACTAAAAGAGTCTGAAATTGCTATTGGCATAGTTGGCCGATTTGCACCTGTTAAAAACCATGTTTTGTTTTTTGAAGCATTGAAATTATTAGACACACAACAGCCATGGAAAGCCTTCGTGATTGGTGATGGGGATTTGCGCAGCAGGTATGAAGATGATGCACGCACACTCGGAGGTCGCGTCATCTTCACATCATGGATTGAGGATATGGACGTGGCCATGGCCGGGCTTGATGTGGTAGCACTCACCTCCATAAATGAAGGTACGCCCGTAAGCCTGATAGAGGCACAGGCAGCGGCAAAACCTGTTGTAACAACCAATGCCGGTGGTGTGCGTGATTGTGTCTTAGATGGTCATTCCGGAATTGTGGTTGATGATTTTGAAGCAAAAACTTTTGCAGCAGCTCTTACAAGTTTGATTGAAGATGAGCGTTTGCGGCAGCGCATGGGAATGGAAGGGAGGCAGCATGCACTGCATCATTTTGGCCAGCAGCAATTGGTGAATGACATGAAAAAACTCTACGAAGAACTGCTGTACAATAAACCATTGTCAAATCGTTAGAGGATTCAAATCCATACAGCCCATTCTATGAAATTTCTATGCGTAGCTTTTTTGTTGTTCATCTTTTTGTGTTGTAGTCAGCCATACCACAATGGTGTAAACATGGGTCTGATTACCAAATCGGGCAACACCCTCATTCACAGAATCGGATTACCTACCGGCTACACACGCGTGGCCGGTGATTCTACATCGTTCACCTATTTTTTGCGTAGCCAAAAACTGAAACCAGACAGCGCACAAGTACACCTGTACAATGGCGAGGTAAAACGCAACGATGTGCATGCCGCAGTGCTCGATATAGACTGCGGGAAAAAGGACTTGCAACAATGTGCTGATGCGTGCATTCGACTGCGTGCCGAGTATTTGTGGCATACACGGCAGTTTGAAAAAATACATTTCAACCTGACCAATGGATTTAGAATGGGCTACACCAAATGGCGCGAGGGCAACAGGTTGATTGTAGATGGCAACAAAACATCATGGTCGAAAACTGCCGCGTACTCTGACACCTATCAGACTTTTCGCAATTACCTAGACAAGGTATTTATGTACGCAGGTACACTCTCAGTAGCCAAGGAGTTGAAGCCGGTTTTACTCGCTGACTTGCATCCCGGTGATGTGTTTGTGGTTGGCGGTTCGCCCGGCCATGCTGTAATGGTAGTTGATGTAGCTACACATGCCGATGGCAATAAAATTTTCTTGTTGGCTCAGGGCTATATGCCTGCACAGGACATTCACATCATCAAAAATCCGAATGACGAACTGTTGTCGCCATGGTACTCACTGAAGGATGGCGATGCATTAGAAACAATGGAGTGGACATTTCAGAATTACACATTGGGGAGGTTTGAGTGAGAGTCTTAATGACGTGAATGTATGTTCGCCCTCATTTTTTTTCTCAATAGTTTTTATGGCATTCGCAAGATTTATCGGAGGAGCATTGGGCTGGGCACTTGGCGGCCCCATAGGCGCATTGCTTGGCTTTGCTGTTGGTGCCATGGCCGATGGTGGTGCTCTTGGCAAACGCGCTGAAGGTGATCAGCAAAGACTTCAGGGCGGCAGACCGCAGACACGTCCCGGTGACTTCAGCGGTGCCCTGCTGGTGCTCAGTGCCGCAGTGATGAAAGCCGATAGCAAACTGCTGAAAAGTGAACTCGATTTTATCCGCGATTTTTACAAAAGGCAGTTTGGCGAAAACACTGCAGTGCAGCAAATGGGCGTGCTGAAAACTTTGCTGCAAAAAGAAATTCCTGTGCGGCAGGTGTGCGAACAAATACGCCACAACATGGAGCACGCCATGCGGCTGCAACTGATGTATTATTTATTTGGCATTGCCAAGAGCGATGGCGATGTGGCAAAAAGCGAAGTGGACGAGATAACCCGAATAGCAGGATACCTAGGCATTTCGCAAGCCGACTATGAGAGCATCCGAGCCATGTTTTACAAAGACACTGTGAGCGCTTACAAAATTCTTGAAATAGAAAAAAGTGCAACTGATGAGGAAGTGAAAAAGGCTTACAGAAAAATGGCAGTGAAGTATCATCCTGACAAAGTGCGTGAACTTGGTGATGCACACCGCAAGGCAGCCGAAGAAAAATTTCTCAAAGTGAAGGATGCTTATGAAGGCATTAAAAAGGAGCGTGGTATGAAATAGGGATGCAGCCCTCGACATTTCTTTTTGCCATTAGTAGTGCTTCAGCAGGGCTGCTGCCTCATTTGTCTAAACTTTACTTTTGACCATCTTGAAAACAAGCACCCCATTTGAAATAGAACTGCGTAACCATGGCCTGAAAGCCACGCCCATGCGCACTGCTGTGCTTGCAGAATTCAAGAAGAGCAACACAACATTGTCTCAAGCAGTGATAGAAAAAAAACTGGGTGCTGTAGATCGAGTGACACTCTACCGAACGTTACGCGACATGGAAGCCAGTGGCATCATACACAAAGTGATAAGCGCTAAGGGCGAAACGAAGTTTGCACTATGCGCTGCGCAATGTTCCGATCATGCACATGAGGACAATCACATACACTTTACCTGCACAGCATGTGAGGAGACTTATTGCCTTACGGAACACAAGCCGCGCAATGTCTCATTGCCAGCAGGCTTTGTGCTTAACGAAGTGCAGGTAATAGCCAGCGGGGTGTGTATGAGGTGTTCGCCTTAAAGTTTCTTCACCTCCTTAAACAAACTGAACTGCATTTTCTCCACCTGCGTACGCCATGGTGCGTAGTCTTTTTCAAAAAATAAATTGATTTTATCGGCTACATCTCTTGTCTGCTTTTCTGCTGCCTGCACTGCGTGTTCTGCATTGGTGCCCGGCATGGCAGAGCCAGTGTTCACAAGGCCCGAGGCAAAGTAAAATTTGGAATTAAGCAGATGCGAATCATCGCGATAGCCCGCTGCATCTTCAGGCAGGAAGTATAGTTCTTGCAGCGTGGCGATGTTCTTCGTGAGCGAGTCGGCTTTGCTAATCAAATCTTTTTTCATGCTGTCAGGCACATTCACGAGAGCGTCTTTCACTAAGGTGATGGTCTTCTTAGCGGCTTTGAGTTGCTCCATGCCATCATCTGCGGTTTGCACCGCTTTGTTCAACCTCCTTACCAGATCACGCTGTTTGTTATCTGCTACTTCATTGAATGTCACACGCGGATCTGCAAGCACTTTGAAAGTGGTTGAGTCTTTCCACTCGTTGTATTTAAAAACCACTTTGTATGTGCCCGGTGCTACTTGTGGCCCACCGCCACGCTCGTTTTCTGTATCCTCAGGTTTGCGCTCTCTGCGCTGTGGAAATCTTATTCCCTTTGTGTCGAAGTACCAGTTGATGTGGTTGATACCCGTGTCTTGCTCTGCCTTCAATGTGCGCAGTGTGTCACCATTCAGGGTCATTATCCAGGCCGTTACCTTTTTATCAATTGTTGATTTAGTGTCAGTGTCAGATTTTGCTGTTGAATTGTCTTTCTTATTATTTCCTGTTTCGTTTTTATCACTTGCTTTCGCAAGTTCTTCTTTCTTCTTCTCTTCACCGTTTTTCTTTTTTCCACTTTCCTCCTTTTTCTTCTCATCAGCTTTCTTCTCTTCATCAGCCTTGTAGTAAAAACTAAGCACTGCTCCACCTTGCTTGTTTTCGCCTGCATACTTTCCATCTGCCGGAAAACGTTGGCCCACGGGCTGCAGGTAGTTGCTCATGTAGGCATCAGGTGTGTGCAGCGCTGTTAGTTTTTTATCCATCCATTGGCCACCCTCCTGCGCAAATTTTCTGAGTGGTGTGATGTTGTCAAGAACGTATGCTGCACGACCGAAGGTTCCTATTATCAAGTCGTTCTCGCGCGGATGTATTTTCAAATCCTGAGTGGCCACACTTGGATAATCGTGCATCCATTTGTTCCAGGTATTTCCAAAATCGAACGAGATGTAAAGTCCATTTTCTGTACCGAGAAAAATCAACTTTGGCTCTACCTGATCCTGAACCACGCTGAGGCAATGTCCGCTCACGCGTTTTTCATCTACCATATTTTTCCATGTCTTGCCATAGTCGTTGGTGTAAAACAGATATGGCTTCCAGTCGTTTTGTCTGTAGTTGTTTACTACTACGAATGCTTCGCCAGCTTTGTAAGTACTTGCTACAATTTGCGACACCCACGCTGCCTTGGGTATTTGCGCAATCAATGGCGAACAATTTATCCAACTTTTACCACCATCTGTTGTCAGCTGAATATTGCCGTCATCTGTTCCAACCCATATTACATTTTTGTCGAGCACACTTGGTGCTATACACAGAATGGTGCAATGAATTTCTGCAGAGGTATTGTCAATGGTGAGTCCCCCGGTGGTGGCTTGTTTTTGTTTGGTGGTATCGTTGGTGCTTAAGTCGGGCGACATGATTTGCCACGACATACCACAGTCAGTAGAGTGATGCAAATACTGAGAGCCGAAGTACAAACCACAATCGTTAA
Source organism: Flavobacteriales bacterium (assembly GCA_046155615.1). Lineage (GTDB taxonomy): Bacteria > Bacteroidota > Bacteroidia > Flavobacteriales_D > Sanyastnellaceae > JANNVZ01. The sequence continues at coordinate 36,744 of JBJXFP010000096.1, forward strand.
ACGGATCGATGGCTAAGCCTGAATTCCAGTGAAAGCGCAACGGCTTGCCTTCCGGATGCGCAGGCTTTATGTATTGCGATTCGCCTGAGTGCGTATCTATGTGTGCCAGCTCTCCGCCTTGCGACATGGCATATACATAGCGCGAATTTTTAGGATCGGCAGCCACATCAAATCCATCACCGAAGTAAAGCTCCTGCCAGTCTGCATCGCCAATGCCGCCACCATGCCACACATAGCCGGGGCCTTTCCAACTCCCGTTGTCCTGCATACCTCCATACACATGGTAAGGTGTATCCATGTCGTAGTTGATGTGGTAAAACTGACCGAGTGGCAGGTTGCCTGCAAATGTCCAGGTGGTGCCGCCATCGTGGGAAATGTTGAGGCCACCATCGTTGCCCTCGATCATGTATTTAGGATTTGTTTTGCTCCACCACATAGCATGGTGGTCAGGATGCACACCGTAGTAGGGCAGAAGGGTAGTCCATGTTTTTCCTCCATCAATGCTTTCTGTCACCGTGCTGTGCAGGTATATCAAGTGATTTTCATTTTGCGGATCTACGTACAACTCGTGATAGTAAAAAGGCCTGTCACTCACTTGTTCTGTTGTTACCAATTTCCAATTGAATCCACCATCGGTTGATTTATACAAACCGGTTTTTTTCGATTCGATAAGTGCATACACTACCTTGGGATTGGAGTGCGAAATGGCCAGACCTATTCTTCCCAACTCTCCTTCTGGCAAACCGTTTTTGTCTGTGAGTTGCGTCCAGGTTTTGCCTCCATCCAATGTCATGTGCAGGCCACTGCCTTTACCACCTGATGTGAAATACCACGGCCTTCTCCAATACTGATACATGGCTGCAAATAGTTTGTTTGGATTTTGTGGATCCATTACCAGATCGGCACAGCCGGTGGTATCGTTGATGAACAGAATTTTATCCCAACTCTCGCCACCATTGCTGGTGCGATAAACACCGCGCTCTTTGGTAGGGCCCCATGCGCTGCCGTGCACTCCTGCATACACTATGTTGCTGTTTTGTGGATTCACCATGACGCGATGAATGGTGTGTGTGTTCTGCAGGCCACTCATTTTCCATGTGCGGCCACCATCAAGACTTTTGTACATACCGTTGCCACTGGTTTGTGAATTGCGCGGATTGCCCTCACCTGTGCCAGCCCAGATAACATCGGGATTGGAAGGGTCTATGCAGACAGAGCCAATGCCCAGTACATCTTGCTTGTCGAATATGGGTGTCCACTCTACGCCACCGTTCTCGCTCTTCCACAAGCCGCCACTGGCTGCACCTGCGTAGATTATGTTTTCGTTGCCTTCCTGCACATCAATGGCTGTGACGCGGCCACTGGTAGTGGCAGGTCCAATGCTGCGCATGTTCATATTCTTGAAAGGCTCGAGTACATCCTTTTGTTGTGCATTGATGTAGCAGATTGATGCAGATGCACAGAGTGCGAGTAAAATTTTCTTCATCATTGATTTTGGTTGGTGGGCGAAAGTATCTGTGCGATTAAGGCATTGGCTTGCCGTCTATCAAAAACGAACAAGAGCTGAATGAATAACAATGCTCTGACTGCAGTTCTGCTCAAACTTATGCTATTGGGGTAGCTGCAACACTCTAGCCGTTCAGTGCTTTTGCGGATGAGGCTTCAATCTTTTGCGTTGTGCCAGCTCGGGCACCATTTCTTTCACTGCTTTGAAAAGTACCATGCAGCTAAGTGCCATCAATATGTGTGCGAGGTCGAAATAATTGAACCACTTGTGTATGCTGAACTTGCCGATGTGAGCTGAGGCTGCAAGGGCCGCGAGGAATACCGCCCAAAGAATTTTTTTGCTTCCCGGATCACGCCTGCGCAAAAATATGTAGCCTTCAAAGGAGAAGACAACGATGAGCAGCCCGTACATAGCATGTATTTCTACAAAGATGAAACGCAAGGTGTAGATAGAGATGAAGATGAAGGTGGCAAGCTCTACCACATTGAGGTAGGTAAAGAATGTGCCGAGGCGATTGTGCAACAGCGGGCGCGCGCGCATGATGGCGGCACGCTCGGCCAGAGCAATAGAAATCATGCTGACAATCCATGCAGGCACCTTCCATTCAAATGAAAACAAATAGAGGAAACCATGACCGATGATGCCGCCCAGCAAAGTCGCTATGCCCATGAACAGGAAGAAATACCTGTAATACTTTACATGCTTTAGCTCCTTGTGTTGGTGAGAGCGCAGATGGAAAAAAGCATAAGTACATACCACAGTGACAAGCAGATCGGTTAGTGTAGTAACCGGCTCAAGGATTTTGATTCCTGCTATATCTATGGAGGTAATTTCAATCATGCTTTAAGAAACTCCATGGGTGTTGTGTATAAGGCGATAATAAAAAGAAGGATAAAGAAACAGACTTTCAAATGGAAACAAAAAAAACGGGAACAGATTTCCTCAATACCGCTGCTGTCCGTGCGTGAAGTATGAGCACATCGGAGACACTTTGACAAGAGCAACCGAGAAACAATCGGATTAGAGAACTTAGTGAAAAAAACCTAAGACACCACCCCGCACAAGTGCATCAGCAGGCGACTGCCCACATTGCCATTCCAGTCGTCAGAGCCGGGAGCCACTTCCACCAGGTCGAAGCCAATGATTTGTTTGCCCGAAAGTTTCAGGGCACTCAGCAGATAGGTAGCCTGATCAAAGCGTAGTCCGCCCGGCACGGGTGTACCAGTGTTGGGGCACAGTGTGGGATCCAGCCCGTCTATATCAAAGCTGATGTGTACTTTTTGCGGCAGCAGGGCTATGATGTCTGTACATTGTTGTTGCCAGGTCTTGCCTTCGAATTCGCTTTTAGTAAGCTGTGTGTTGGTGAAACAATGCACCCGCGAACCATACTCGGTGGCCACCTGCACCTCTTCCTCGCAGTAGTCGCGCACTGCTACCTGCACTAATTTTTTCAGCTCAGGCAGTTGCAAAGCATTGTACATGATGGAGGCATGTGAATATGTAAAACCCTCGTACGCTATACGCAGATCCATGTGCGCATCAATATGTAATATGCCGAATTCACCATGCTTTTTGGCTAGTGCCCTGAAGTAACCCAGCGGAGTGCTGTGGTCGCCACCTACAAGGCCAACACATTTGCCCAAGCCCAGCCAGTAGGTGGCTTGTTGTTCCACCCACAGATTCATGTCTTCGCAGGCTTTGTTTAAGGTGGCAATGACTTGCAGGCAGTCAGCATCGCTGTCCACATCCACACCATCTTCCCATTTTTCTATGATGTGTTGTGCTTGTTGTTTCAGATCGGCACTGCGCAGCAGCATGTCTTCAGGTATGTCGGCCATGGCAATGCCGCGCTTCCACAGGTCTTTGAATTTTTCATGGTAAAGATCCACCTGCACACTGGTTTCCAAAATATGAGCCGGGCCATCGCTGGCACCACTGCCATAGCTCACAGTCACCTCCCATGGTACGGGTATCAGCACCACATCCGCCTCATCGCAGGTAAAAGGTAGCCCGAATATGTTGCTGTCTTTAAGCCCCGCATTGTTCGGATTGAAGTTCAGAATTTTTTCTTCTTTCGTCATTGGGCAAATATGAGATCGGCAATCTGTAGTCAACAATCAACTATCAAAACACTCCCTTTCGCGAAGCAACCACACAGGTATATTCGCTGTCTGCAAACGCGGTCGCAGCGACACAAGTCACAACCAAGCTAACGATGAAAAAATTCTACACTGTATTCTTCTCTTTTATCCTTTTCGGTCAACAGACTAACAGCCAGATAGTCGTGGACTCGCTGGCCGTGGAGCAATACGTTCAGGACGTGTTGCTGGGCAATGGCGTGCAAGCCACTAACATCAGTTTCACCGGATGCTTCGCGCAGATTGGCTATATGCACGAGGGTGTGGCCAATGGACTGAACATAGATGGTGGCGTGGTTCTCAGCTCTGATCATGTTAAGAATATTACTGGCGTATTCACCGGCCTTTGGAACACAGGATGCACCCCCGTAGGTGGCGATGCTGACCTGCTAACAGTGGCCAATTCGGTGCCTGCACTAATCGGAGAAAGTTTCTCCGTAGGCAGCATCAACGACAAGAGCATTTTAGAATTTGACTTTGTGCCCACGGGCGACACACTTCAGTTCAACTACATCTTCGGTAGCAACGAATATTTGGAGTGGGTTAACTCATCTTTCAACGACATCTTCGCATTCTTCCTTAGTGGCCCCGGTATCACTGGGCCTTATGATTCACCTGCCGGATTTCCGAACGGTGCGGTCAACATTGCCTCTATTCCCGGCACCGATCCTGCCATACCTATCACCATCAGCAGTGTCAATGACCAGAGTTATGATGATTATTACATAGATAATCCCAACCACGATGCCATTGCCATAGATGGCTACACCACAGTGCTTCAGGCATTCAGCTTGGTGCAGTGCGGCCTTACCTATCATATCAAGCTGGCCATAGCCGATGGCTCAGATGGTGCGCTGGAGAGCATTGTGATATTGGAAGAAGGAAGCTTCAGCAGCAATGCTGTGGTGGATGTGGACTTGTCCATAAATGTGGGTGGCCCTGATGCCAATACCATTTGGGAAGATTGCGGAGAGGCCACACTCACCTTCACACGCCCGCCTATAAGCAGCTTGCAAGTAGAAGACATGGTGGTTGTGACTTGGAATGGCGTGGCTCAAATGGGAGTGGACTATACAGCCATGCCCGACACCATCATTTTCCCGATAGGTGTTTCGGAAGTGGTGCTCGACATTGACGCGTTTGAAGATGGCCTTGTGGAAGGACTTGAATTGGTGCAGATGGACATACTGAACCTTGCGGCCTGCAACGGAAGCGGCCTTGTTACCAATTTCGAATTCTTTATTGGTGATGAGCCTGAACCACTTGTAGTAGAAGGCTACACCACCGAAATATGTCAGGGCGATACCATCACACTGGAGCCTATAATCACAGGAGGTTACGGCAATTTCTATTATGACTGGAGTACCGGTGGTACTGGTGCTACCGAAGATGTAGGCCCGCTGGCTACCACCGATTATTTCTTAACCGTGAGCGACACCTGCGGCATGCCCAGCGATGATGGTGAGTTCACTGTGAACATCTTGGTATTTCCACCACTGAGTGTAAACATTGACAATGGAGACATACTGCTGCCCTGCAATGGTTCAGTGAATGTGACCGCCACGGCTATAGGCGGTGATGGAGTGTACACATACTATTGGTATGATGAGAATGATAACAACCTGTGGGGTTGGATGAACTCCCTGTGGTATGGCTCGTGGAATGGTGAGGGAGAAATAAATGTGGATGTGACAGACGGTTGCGGATTCACAACCACCGATGTGGTGAATGTGCAAATTGATTCGCCCATGCTAATAGTGGACATGGTGGATGCCGTAAGCGCACCATGCGGACAGCAATATTCTGTAACGGTGAATGCCAGCGGTGGTACACCCACTTATTGGTACCAATGGGCATTTGATGGTGCCAACGACTGGACACAATGGACCAATACATATACAGGCACAACAGATGAAGCAGGCACACTCACAGTCATTGTGAATGATGGCTGCGGACAGTCTGAAACCCTGAGCGCAGAAGTTACCATTGACAGCCCCCCTATTGATTTGGAATTGGTGGACAGTGTAGAAGGCAATTGCACAACGGTGTTCAACCTCGTGCCCGTGGTATCAGCCGGCAGTGGAGGTTTCGAATACCTCTGGACCGAAGGTGGCACCACTGAAGGCACAGGAGCTACACTCAACTTCAATACAGACCAGACAACAGTGGTCACCTTTTTAGTAACTGATATATGCGGAGCAGAAGCAACCGATCAGGTAACGGTGAATATTGTAAACCCACCTGTTACCGTGGAGTTAGGTGAAGACATCAACGCATCTTGCATTGACAATACACTTATCACTCCGCAACTACAAGGCGGCAGCGGTGCGCTCAACTTCCAGTGGTTGGTGAACGGGCAAGTGCAAGCTGCCATCACGCCCACCTTCACTTATCAAACTTTTCAGACTGCTGAAGTGGCCATAGTAGTAACAGACCTGTGCGACCAGACAGCCACAGACATGCTCACCATCATCATCCCCAATATTCCGTTAAGTATGGATGCATGGCCACCTGACACTGCCATTTGCCCTGTGCAACAAGTTACGCTGAGTGCATTGGCTACAGGAGGCGAAGAAGGCTTTGTGTATGAATGGAATGAGCTGGAAATACTCGGCTCATCAGTGAATGTGAACCCCGCTACTACTACCATCTATAGCGTAACTGCTACCGACATCTGCGGCTATAGCATAACAGATGAAGTAACTGTGGTGGTGCGCCCTGCCAGTGCAGAGTTTTTGGTAAACAGCCTGGGTGAAAACAATTATGTGTTTACTGCCACGCCCGGCATCAGTTGCGGCAATGAACCATGCACCTTCCTGTGGGAAATGGGTGACGGCAACACCGAAAGCACACAAGTAGTGGAATACGAATTTGACGGACTCGGTTCGTATACCACCACACTGCATGTAACCAACGATCTGGGCTGCACCGCCTACAGCAGCTACACCATTACCGGCCCGCCACTTATATATATACCCGGCTCATTCACCCCTAATGGCGATGGAATAAATGATGTGTGGAGTGTAGTGGCCAGCTCACTGCTTGAGTACGAGATAAACATATTCAACCGCTGGGGCGAAGTGGTGTTCAACAGCACCGACCCCAATACAGTATGGATAGGCGACACAGGCAACAACCCGGACTACTACGCCAAGAACGATGTATATACCTACGTGGTGCGTGTGAAGGGCTACAACAGCGACAGCTATACCAAGAAGGGGATTATTACGCTGATCAGGTAAGGCTGATGGCAAACAAGCCATTCTGCAATGCAGGCTTCTTAATCGAATCAATAGAATTTCCTAAAACATAAAAAACCCGGCTTGTGCCGGGCTTTTTTCATTGTCAGCGGAGAGAGAGGGATTCGAACCCCCGGAGGCTTTCACCTCAACAGTTTTCAAGACTGCCGCAATCGACCACTCTGCCATCTCTCCGGGGCCAAATCTATCTGAGAGCATATCAATACAAAAAAAAAGTTTGTGCATGGCTGCCCATAGTCATGCTGCAAGACCCGTCTGCCAAGGCTTTCAACTATGCATTTTAATTCACTGACTCATTTCATCTTCTACTTGAGCAGGACACAATGCTCAGTAGTTTCTACAATTTCCTGCCAATACTTACATTCAAAAGTGAATTTGTAAACCGCATGAACACGCATGAGGGCCGCTTCATGAAACTATACTTTTACCGTAGAAAATATTTGCACCATGAAAAGATTTCTATTCTCGCTCTCTCTGTTCATGTTCCTTCATCAGGCACTTGCCTTTCGTGCGGTATTCGATTCCAAAATTTTCTACCATCCAACAGATGGGCCTTATGTGGAGAGCATCATCACCTTCGATGGGGCTACCTTTAAGCAACTGGCAGCAGACTCCGGCCTGATGCAGGCCCGCGCAGCGGTTACCATCATCATCAGCAAGCTGGACAAAGTGGTAGATTTCAGAAAGGTGGAGATATCAGGCCCGCTGGTGTTGCCCGGTGAGGCTGCAGAATTTGTCTCCATCGAAAGATTTGTATTGCCTGCCGGCAGTTATGCTGTAGAGGTAACTATAAGCGATGCCAACGACCCCGAAGCCGAGGCCGAAACAGGCAGACAAATAGTTACTATAAATCAACCATCAGAAGGCATTTATTTTTCTGATTTCCTGATGGTATCGGCCTACCGCAAAGCAGAGCGAACCTCGCCCATCACCCGCTCAGGTATGGACATGATGCCCTTCAACTCTGTATTCTTTCCAAGCTCCATTGGCAGCCTGATGTTCTATACAGAAATATATGGAAGCACAGCCTATTTTGGAGAGGGCAGTGCCTTTGTATCTGCTATTTGTGTAGTAGATGCTGAGGAAAAAATATACGAAGCCTGCCGCAGAATGAAGCGTGAAAACTGCGCTGATGTGGTTCCCATATTTCAGTCGCTCGATATAAGCGACCTGCCAACAGGCGAATACAAACTGCGGCTCGAAGTGCGCAATGCAAAGAATGTGGTGGTATCAAAAAATGAAATCCGCTTTAGCCGATCCAACTTGCAGATATTGGAAGGTGAGCAACTTGAAGTAAGTGAAGAAATCCTGCAACAATCTTTTGCAGGAACATTCGAATCTGCTGACTCACTTTATGCCGTGCTGCAATCGCACCTTCCAATGGCCAACAACATAGAGCGCATCAGCATAGACAATCAACTTACCGATGCCACACTCATGCAGATGCAGAGTTTCCTATACACATTCTGGTACAACCGCAATCCCACAAGCCCTGAGGCTGCCTACAACGAATATATGGCCAAGGTGAAAAAAGTACATGAGATATTCGGCACGCGAACCAAACCCGGATGGCGAACCGATCGTGGCCGTGTGTACTTGCAATATGGTGCACCCAACACCCGCATAGTGCGCAACAGCGACAGCGACTACTGGCCTTTTGAAATATGGCATTACTACGAAACCAACAATCACCTGCACGACCGCAGGTTTCTCTTCTATGACACCACACTGGGTGGCGACATGGAATTGCTGCACAGCGATGTGCCCGCAGAAATGAAAAACCATGAATGGAAAACCATGGTACGTTCACGTATTACCGCAGCCAATGCCGCTGGCACCTCCGACAACAACAGCAGGCAAAACAAAGACCCATACAGTGGTGATGAGTTGGAAGACCTGTGGTTCAATCCACATTGATGCGCTGTCATTGATAAAAATGCAGGCACACATGGCTGCCTACTTTCGCGCCTTCATTTTTTACCTAAGCAAAAAAGCAAAGGACTGACCTGACTTCAGCCATCACGAGTGAAACGCGCAGCCATAGCCATACTCAACTGGAACGGAGAAAAATTTCTGCGTGAGTTCCTACCCCTTGTAGTGCAGCATAGCAGCCATATAGCCGATGTGGTAGTTATCGACAATGCAAGTACTGATGGGTCGCTTACATATGTAAAAGAGAAATTTCCTGAAGTCATCATCGTAGAGCTGCCCGTCAACTATGGCTTTGCCGGAGGCTACAACCATGGTCTGGTTTCATTGCAGCATGAAATATTCGTGTTGCTCAACAGCGATGTGGAAGTAACTGCGGGTTGGATAGAGCCTGTGCTTGCCTACATGGATTCGCAACCCAGCATGGTGGCTTGTCAGCCAAAAATATTGGACTACCACCGCAAGCAATGGTTCGAATATGCGGGTGCAGCAGGCGGCTTTATAGATAAGGATGCGTATGCTTTTTGCGCAGGCCGCATCTTTTTCGAATTCGAGCAAGATCAGAATCAATTTGCACAAAACGAAGAAGTGTTTTGGGCATCGGGCGCAGCCATGTTCATCAGGCGCAGTGCATGGCTTCAGGTACACGGCCTCGATGAAGACTTCTTTGCGCACATGGAAGAGATAGACCTTTGCTGGCGATTGAAAAACCGTGGCCACAGCGTGGGTGCTTGCAGGCAATCTGTGGTGTACCATTATGGCGGAGGCACTTTAGACAGGCAGAGTCCTTTCAAGACCTATCTCAACTTTCGCAACAACCTGTACATGATTGTGAAAAATTACAGACAAAGTAACCTGTGGCTGAAACTGCTGCGCAGAATGCTGCTGGATGGCATAGCGTGTTTCCGTTTCATAGGCGAGGGCAAGTGGGCACACTTCAGTGCCGTGCTCAAGGCACATGGCAGCTTTCACAAAAACATAAGGCGCATGCTTGCCAAGCGAAAGCACGAAGGCATAGAGGCATTGCACCCCAACATGAAGGGCGTGTATCACGGTAGCATCATCAAGCATTTCTTCCTATACAGGAAAAGAAAATACAGCGAGCTGCCCGCACTGTGGAATAAGTAAGCTGGTCAGTCACCATGCACCACGCAGCTAATTGCTCACTTATTTTGGCCGCGTTATCCCAACCATTTTTATCAGATACACACCATGAGTGATGAAGTGAAAATGGCCCTTGATGAGGCCACCGATGCGATGAGCAAAAGCATTGCGCATCTTGAGTTTGAACTTGGAAAAATCAGGGCAGGCAAAGCAACGCCTTCCATGCTTGACAGTGTAAAGGTGGACTACTACGGCACACCCACACCGCTCAAGAATATTGCGAATGTGAATACGCCCGATGCGCGCACCATCACCGTGCAGGCTTGGGAAAAAAACATGCTCGATGCCATTTGCAAAGCCATCATGGAAGCGAATCTGGGCCTCAATCCGCAAAACCATGGCGACCAGGTAATAATCAATGTGCCCATGCTGACAGAGGAAAGAAGGAAAGACCTTACCAAGCGCTCGCATGCTGAAGGTGAACATGCGCGCGTAGGCATTCGCAATGCGCGCAAGGATGCAATTGACTTCATAAAAACAGCACAGAAGGATGGCTTGCCCGAAGATGAAGCCAAAGCCGGTGAAGCCAAAGTGCAGGAGCTCACGGACAAGTACAACCGCAAAGTGGATGAGGTGCTGGCCGCCAAAGACAAAGACATCATGACGGTGTGATCGACAATTTTTTTCTGTACACATTCTAAAAAAAGAACAAGCATGAACGACCAACAGATGCATGAAAATTTTCAGACCTATGTGGAAGCTGAAAACAAAGTGGAAGCCAAAGACTGGATGCCCGAGGGCTATCGCAAAACATTGGTAAGGCAAATGGCCCAGCATGCACACAGCGAAATAGTAGGCATGTTGCCCGAAGGCAATTGGATAACCCGTGCACCATCCTTGCGCAGAAAGACCATACTGCTGAGCAAAGTGCAGGACGAAGCAGGTCACGGACTTTACCTATACAGCGCCTGCGAAACATTGGGGGTGGAAAGGGACACCCTCATCAACGAATTGCACACGGGCAAAGCCAAGTACTCCAGCATATTCAACTACCCCACGCTGACCTGGGCCGACATAGGAGCTATAGGCTGGCTGGTGGATGGTGCCGCTATAGTAAATCAGGTGTCGCTCCAGCGCACCAGCTATGGCCCATACAGCCGTGCTATGATTCGCATTTGCAAAGAAGAAAGTTTTCATCAGCGCCAGGGTTACGAGATAATGATAGCACTTGGCCGCAACGGCAACGATGCCCAAAAGAAGATGGCACAGGATGCACTGAACCGCTGGTGGTGGCCATCGCTCATGATGTTTGGCCCGAGCGATACACACTCGCCCAACAGTGCGCAAAACATGGCATGGAAAATAAAACGCCACAGCAACGATGAGTTGCGCCAGAAGTTTGTGGACATGTCTGTGCCGCAAGCCAACTACTTAGGACTTAGCCTTCCTGATCCGCACCTGAAATGGAACGAAGAAAAAAAGCGCTATGACTTTGGCGAAATAGACTGGACCGAATTCAACGAGGTGGTGAAGGGCAATGGTCCATGCAACAAGCAACGTGTGGCTACGCGAAGCAAAGCCTATGAAGAAGGAGCCTGGGTGCGTGAAGCTGCAACAGCATACGCTGAAAAACAAGCTGTGCGCAACAGGCAAGTGGCAGCGTGAAGTGAATAATGCAAACTCAATCCACCCTCACTACAGTAGCCTGATCGACACAAGCGGTGAGTAATTCCCTCACTGTTTTCTTCAAGGTAGGGTGCAGTATTTCTGCTGCTACTTCAGCAAGTGGTATTAACACGAACCTGCGCAGATGCAGGCGCGGATGCGGCACTTCGATGCACTCAGCCACATGGTGAAGGTCGTCATAAAGGAGTAAGTCCACATCCAAAGTGCGCGAGTCCACGATGCCGGGTGTACGCTCGCGCCCAAAGAATTCTTCCAGCTCGCTTATTTCTTGTATCAATTGTGCAGGGGTCAATTCGGTGCTAATGACTATAACCTGATTGTAGAAATCAGGAGCATTGACCATGCCCCATGCAGGGCTGCGATACACAGCACTTTGTGCCAGCACATCGCCCATGTTGAAATGTATAAATGAAATAACCTCCTCCAATGTACTGCGGCTGTCGCCCAGATTGCTGCCTGTGCAGAGGTAGGCTTTGTGCATTGGCCCCATGTGGCCAAAGGTAGTATGCGCCCTACCTGAAGAACTTCTTTAGGTCGATTTTGGTATGCACCGTGCAGCCGTTCACTGTGCTTGGTCATAGCGCCTATTGCGTTTACCAGTTTGTATTTACATATACGAGTGCAGTTGCGGGGAGATTTGGGGAATATAGTTCCCCCCATGTTTAGAACACGGTTGGTATGATTTGTAATTGTATTCAACCCACATTTTTGTAAAATAAGGAGTCTGCAAAATGTCTTTGGAGTGCGAGTGTTTTCAGATATTGGAGATACCCTGAAGCTTTTTCTTAGGCAAATAGCATAATTACTTCCCTGTGCCTGAAAGACCAAGTTCTTTACTTATTTGCTCATGCTCACCTCAAATCAACCCCCGTGCTTTCAGCTCTAAGTATTTGTTCACTGTATTTATGCTCAGGTCTTCGGGCTTGCTGAGTATTGTTTGTATGCCATACTTGCGGAAGCGTGCTACTATTTGTTTCTTGTCGTTGAGTAGTTTTTTGGCAATGGTTTGCGCGTAGATGTCGCTGAGGTAGTCGGGTTTGTTGTCAGAGTATTTCTCTAATTCTGTGTTTTCAAAAATCATAACTACCAGCAGATGCATGGCGTTAATCTTTTGTATCACCGGCAATGCACGCTCCATGGCATAAGCACTTTCAAAATTGAGGTAGAGGAATAGGAGGCTGCGGCCATGTATCACATTCTTCACGGCACGGTACATCAGCTCGTAGTTGGCTTCAAATGGCTGCGGCTTTTCGCGGTAAAGTTGATAGAGAATTTTTTTCAGTTGCAACTCACTTCTGTCGGCAGGCAGCGTGCTGCCTATGCGGTTGGCAAAGGTGATGAGGCCCGTCTTGTCATACTTCTTCAATGCAATGTTGGCCAGCACTAAGCTGGTGTTTACACTGTAGTCCAGCAGGCTCAGTCCGTTGAAGGGCATGTGCATACTGCGGCTTTTGTCCAGCACCATATATACCTGTTGCGAGCGTTCGTCTTCATACTGATTTACCATCAGCGTATTTCTACGGCCTGTTGCTTTCCAATTGATGGTGCGTATGTCATCGCCCTGCACATAGTTTCTTATTTTCTCAAACTCGTAGCTATGGCCAAGTCTGCGTATGTGCTTGATGCCTTCGTAATTGCTGATACGCGCAAATGCCAGCAGTTCGTACTTTTTCATTTGTATGATGCTGGGCAAGACCGGCACCATTTGCGGAGTGGCAAGCAGCACCCTTCGCGCGCAGAGTCCGAGCACAGTGGTGGCTATTGCATTCAGCATATTGAAGTGATACTCTCCGCGTATTACAGGGCGCAACGTGTAACTGATGTTTTCAAAACTGCCGGCACCGAGTACCACTTTGCGAAAAAAATTGCGCTCCTGAAACTGTACCGGAAGCTCGTCATACAACTCCGCACGCAATGTGAATCGCGCACTGTTCTCCACAGTCATCTCCACGGGGTTGTGGTCGCCAAGCGAAAATATTTTGCCGGTGTTTCTTGTCGCATGCAGTTTGTTTTTGATACCCGAAAGCAAAAGCGTATCGGCTATAGTAAGTGCAGCCAATGCCGCAAGTGCCACATTGGCCAATGCCTCCAACGGCATCAATGCAAAGCTGAGTGCATAGAGAAAAATGACTACACCCAGAGCCATGAAGAAACGCCCCGTGAGCCGGAAACTTTGCAGTGGTGATATTTTAGTTGGATGCTGGATGTGTAACAGTTGACTGGTGTCAGTTGACAGGTGACAGTTGACAGGTAACTGGTGTTTTTACCTCGGCACCTCTACTTTCTTAAGAATGTCATCAATAATTTCTTCCACGGTGTGTCCTTCCATTTCGCGTTCGTGGCTGAGCACTATGCGGTGGTTGAGTACTGCGGGTGCCACACTCTTTATGTCATCAGGTGTTACGAATTCGCGGCCACGCAGAGCGGCAATAGCTTTTGCTGTCTTCATCATACTCAGCGATGCACGAGGCGAAGCTCCCATGAAGAGGTCGCCATTGTTGCGTGTGTTGTGTACCACGGCAGCTATGTAGTTGAGCAGTTCAGGGCGCATATATACTTTTTCTACTATGCCTCTATAGTCTTTGAGCTGCGCAGGTGTCATCACCGGCTGCACACTATCGGTTTGTGTCAGGTCAAAATCCTGGTGGTAGCGCAGCAGTATGCGCTGCTCCTCTTCCAATGATGGGTATCCCAGCTTGATGCGGAAAATAAAACGGTCGAGTTGTGCTTCAGGCAGTGTATATGTTCCCTCTTGCTCCACGGGGTTTTGTGTAGCAATCACAAAGAAGGGGAATTCCATTTTGTATGTAACACCGTCAAAGGTCACTTGCTTTTCCTCCATCACTTCCATGAGCGAGGCTTGTGTCTTTGCCGGTGCGCGGTTTATCTCATCTATCAGTATGATGTTGGAAAACACCGGACCCTTTTTGAAGTAGAAATTGCTCTCCTTCATATTGAACACCGTGGTGCCTGTTACATCAGTTGGCATCAGGTCGGGAGTGAATTGGATGCGGCTGAAGCCCGCACTGATGGTACGTGCGAGCATACGAGCTGTTAGCGTTTTGGCTATACCGGGCAATCCTTCAATCAGCACGTGGCCACCTACCAGCATGCCGGCAAGCATAAGCTCTATGCTGCTGTCCTGACCTACTATCACCTTGCCTACTTCTGTCTTCAGCTTGTCTGCTGCCTCGAACAGTGGTTTTACATCCACCCGTCCGGCAGCATGTATATCGAGCCAGGGATTGGCCGGTGCTGTTGGTTCCGGTTGTGGTATTGCAGGTGTGGGATTGTGTTCGGTGTTGCCTGCCCCTACGGGGGGTGTTTCCTGCTCTCCGGTGTTTGTTGTTTCGCTCATGCGTTGGTTGTTTTGCTTTTGTTGTTCTATAATAATTTGAATGACGTTTTTCGCCAGTCAGTCAAAACTCATTTACACAATTCATAAAACTTTTCAAGTGTATGATGAAAGCGCAGCATGTCCGGTGTTTCCACCACCACTATGCTCGACAGGTATTTGTTTTGTTCAAATATGTCCTTCACCAATGTTTCGGTCACATTGCTTTTGCGGGCAATCTGTAAGTAAAGCGCTTCATCTTCATCAGCCATGGCCGCAGGCAGCTTCAGGTTGAGTCTGTCGCGCAGGTATGCGCGAAACAAATCCATCTTCATCTTCACTAATTTCTTGTGGTCGCTTTGCCTCATGAACATTTGCGATATCACCTCGGTGTATTCTATGGAAGTATTCTCCATATTGTCAGCCGATGGTATGATGCGCTGCCTGCGCTTAGCGCCAAACATGAGGTAGAGCAGGCCCGCGGCCAGCAAGAGGTACCATGCAGTTTTCAGCATGGGTTCCGACAGGATGAATTCCATCGGGCCTTCATCGGGTTTGGTCAAATCTTTTTGTGATGGTTCCTGCTGGGCGATGTCATAATCTCTGTTGTCCTCGTCCCAATACACATGGCCTTTGCCCATATCGGCCATGGCCATGCGGCAGTAGTTCATCGCAGTGTCATTCACCATGTTGAAGTTGGTGAATATGAGTGGAGTGCTGTGGAAATAAACTTTGCCCAGGCCATGCTCGCACATGATGTAGTTCACGTATTCATCATTGAAGTGGCCCATGATGTTCACAGGTTTGTTATCTCTTGTGCCAAGGCTGTCATTGAAGTATTGCCACATCTTGGTGGTGCGTTCGAAGTGTACATACTTGCTCAGATTGAATGCAGGCATGGATGAAGCCGCATCCATGTTCAACTTCATACTCACCAGCGTATCATGAATTCCAAATGAGAGGTTGTACAAGGAAGCATTATTTATCTGAGTGAAATTCTCAATGTCCGATTCATCTTGTTGCTCTTGGTATTCATCTTCATATTCTTCATCGTACTCATCATATTCATCCGATTCTTCTTCACTATTTTCATAGTAATCTTTCATCCAGGCTTGCTCAAATTCTGACAATTCAGGTTGCCGGTTCATTACTTGCAGCAGAGTATCCGCCAGTGAGCTTTCAGGATAGTCACTCATGATGTAAGCGTGATTGCCGGCTGCCACGAACTCAAGCAGCCTGCGTGTATCATCTTCATTCGGAAAAAATTGATGGCCTATGTACACATAGTTGTCCACCTCAGTAGTTGGGTCAGCAGGCAATTCTTTGAAGGCGCTGTCTTTCACCATCACAAATTGCTGACCGCTACGCACATCGCGCATGAGGCGATAAAAAACCATGGTGCCGTATGGCTGATCATCGTAAGGCTTGTAACTTTCATTCCAGCGGTAGCGTTCGCCACTGAAGAGATAGAACACCACAAGCAATCCGATAATTGCAACAATTACCAGCAGCCATATCTTGGTCGTATTCTTACCTGTTGCCGCCATCTATCTGGTTGTTGTAACGGTTGAAGGCTTCAAGTAACGCATCGTAGTGGTTGCGCTCTATGTTTACATCTCCATACCACACTACTTCGTAGGCCAGTGTGAGGTCGCGAAACTGTGCATAGTGTTTTCCTCTTCGCATTTCATTCAGGTAGTCATAGTTGGTCTTGTCTTTTTTCCAAATGATGAATTGAAATTGATGCATGCGTTGCAGGCTGCTTATGTAGAGCACACGCACAGCAGTTTTATAGTCACCTGCTTCAAGCGCAAGGCGCAAAAATCTTTCTATGTCAGTTTCTTCCGGCAGTGTGTCCATTATTTCCAAATCGGCAAGCGATGGAGCTTTCAGCTTGCGGTCAGCAAGTTTTGCAGGGCTTCGCATGGCGAAGTAAATTATCAATGCCAGAGCCGCTATCACTATCAACAGGCAAATCACTTTGCCGGTGCCGGAGCTGAATAAAGCACTCAGGTCAAATTCAGTTTCAGGTTCTTCGTACTGCGTAGATTCTTTGGCTGGTTGTTCCTTCTCTTCTTCGGGCTTTTCCGGTTCACGTTCGTCTTTGTAGTCTATCCCCTGGCGTGCATCCTGCCACTGGCTATCTGTCCACACCGAATCTTGTGCACTTTGTGCAGGGCATGGTGGCGCATATACACAGAGCACCACCCAAATGGTTGTAAGTCTAAATTTCCTTTTCCAATCCATAAGCTCGGTTTTTGAATCCTACCTTGCTGATGGCAGCAAAGAGTGAATTGGCTTCATTTATTTCGCGTGCGCTGTGGTAGAACAACGCAGTGCTGTAAAGGCAAAGACTGATGACACATGCAGGCACAAAAAAGATGATGAAGGTGTAGATCGTGATGAAGGCATACTCGGCATAAGGTGCATTGCGCGGTATGTTCATGGTCACCATTTCTATCACAAGGTTTAGTACATCCGCACACAGTATGAAGTAGATGAGCCATTGCATGATGAGCATACTCAGGAAGGTGCCCACCATACTCCAGAAGTTTCCTTTCATCAGCGCGAAGAGTCTGCCTGTGGTTTGCACAAAAACTTTTTTCTCTGTAAAACTGATGTACATCCACAGCAGTATGATGGGTGTAAAAAAGGGCATGATGAAAAAAGTGAAAACCTGATCCAACAACAATGGAGATAAGAGAATGGCTGAAAGAAGAATGCTGTTGATCACATCCACCATACTCACTGCATTGTTCAGCTTCATTTTGCGATTGGCCAGATAAAAGAATAAAATGCTGTAAGCTGAGAAGGCTACTGCGTGAACGCCATATACCAATGGAAACTTTTCGAAATTGAAATATCTGTCCCAGGTGTCCCATGGGTAGATGAGGTCAAAAAAAGTTGGGTAATACTCATACCACTCGCCCTGCAGCAACTCCAGCTTGCCATGGGTGATGAATAAGTACAGCGCGGTGAATCCGATGCCGGTGCACAGCGCTGCAATCACCTGCACGCGGGCATGGGCTGCAAACAAATCCCATGTTTCGGTAAAGATGCGACCTGCGCCTTTTATCACATCCAGAGCATACACCGTCTCATTGCGCTTCGGAATTTCATCCATGGGCAATGGCGCTATTTGTCCTTTTCTCTTTTTGTAAATGGGAAATATGATGAAGTAGCCAACCACAACAAATGCAGAAAACAGAATGATGAACAATCGGATAGAGTCACCAATATCTGTGTGGCGGGTAAGGAAACTTTCGATAAACGCAGCATAGATGAGCAAAACAGAAACCCCAATCATGATTCTGACACCACTGCGCGATGCTTTGATGAGTGCCTGACCGCGGCTATACGTGCCGGGAAACATCAACCCGCGGGCAAGTGCGAAACCTGCACCACCGGCTATCATAATCATACTGAGTTCGAGTGTGCCATGCAGCATCACAGCCATGAAACATTGCTGAAACAAACCCCGCTCTATGAAGAAGTAAACAAATGCACCTACCATGATGGCATTGTACAATATGTAGTACACCGTGCCCACTCCGAATAGCAGCCCTGCCACAAAGCAGATGAATGAAACTATAATGTTGTTGAGCGCTATCCGGAAAAACATGGGCAACTCATCACTGGTGCCGTACACTGCCATGGGGTCTCCACTGGCTATGTTGGCTTTGGTCATTTCTATGTACGTATCACCCAGTATGATGCGGGCAAACTCCGGATAATACATGCTGCTGAACAAGCCTATGGACACACCGGCCACGAATAGAATGAATGAGAAATAGATTGCTTTGCGCTGGTAATACAGTGCAGTGGGGAGTTCCTGTCTCCAGAAATTCACAAAGGCATTTTTTTCGCGCTTTTTGTTTTTGTAAACTACCTGATAGACTTGCTGCGCTATACCATTGAGGTAAACACGCACTGACCGATTGCGGTAGTATGTGCGTGAATAGGAGAGGTCGTCAGTGGTTTCAATAAAAAGCTCTGTAACACGCTCAGGGTCTTTGTTGCGATTGAGAAGTACCTGCTCAAATTCGCTCCACTTGTCCTTATTCTGCTCAATGAATTCTGTCTCCTGCATGCGCGTGGCGGGTACAATTTTGCAATAGTGCAGCGCAATATATGTGCAGTGCATGGTGGGTAAGAGCATTCAGGCTTTTCAGGCGCTGCCAAAAAAATGAAAACATATCAACCAACTGCCAACGGGGCTTGCATCGCCAATAGCCACTTCTACATTTGCGCGCATTTTTTTTGCGAACGCATGGAAGCGTTTGATCGCAAAAAACTTTTTTACTTCTTCAATAAAAAACAAACAGCGTAAACAATG
The DNA here is from genome assembly GCA_046155615.1 of Flavobacteriales bacterium. Classification (GTDB taxonomy): domain Bacteria; phylum Bacteroidota; class Bacteroidia; order Flavobacteriales_D; family Sanyastnellaceae; genus JANNVZ01. The sequence continues at coordinate 56,038 of JBJXFP010000096.1, forward strand.
AAAGTAACCGTAGTAGGTGCAGGCAATGTGGGTGCAACCTGTGCTGATGTATTGGCCACACGTGAGATAGCCAACGAGGTGGTGTTGGTGGATATCAAGCCAAACTTTGCCGAAGGCAAGGCTTTGGATATATGGCAAACCGCCCCTATCAATCTGTATGACACACGCACCACCGGCAGCACCGATGACTACAGCAAAACTGCGGGCAGCGAAGTAGTGGTGATAACCAGCGGCCTGCCGCGTAAGCCGGGCATGAGCCGCGATGACTTGATAGCAACCAATGCAGGTATTGTGAAAACAGTAACGGAAAACGTAATCAAATACTCGCCCGATGCCAAGATTGTGGTAGTAAGCAATCCATTGGATGTGATGACCTACTGCGCATACCTGACTGCCAAAGTGGACAGCAATCGTGTGTTTGGGATGGCGGGCATATTGGACACGGCACGTTACCGTGCATTTCTTGCAACAGAGCTGGGCTGCTCGCCCAAAGACATTCAAGCGGTGCTGATGGGTGGCCATGGCGACACCATGGTGCCACTGCCTCGCTACACCACAGTAAGTGGCATACCAGTGACTGAACTGGTAGCTGAGGACAGGCTGAATGCCATAGTAGATCGCACCAAAACTGGTGGCGGTGAAATAGTGAACCTGCTTGGAACAAGCGCGTGGTATGCACCCGGTGCTGCTGCCGCCCAAATGGTTGAAGCCATTGTGCGCGATCAGAAACGCATCTATCCGGTGTGTGCCTGGCTGCAAGGCGAGTATGGCCTGAAAGACATTTACCTTGGTGTGCCTGTAGTGCTTGGCAAAGGCGGCATAGAAAAGATAATAGAACTCAAATTGAACGATAGCGAAATGGCACTGCTGAATTCTTCAGCAAAAGCTGTGAAGGAAGTGATGAGCGTGTTGGACGGTATGAATGCCGTGAGTGCGTGAGGCAATTGTGAGGCAAAAGTTTTAAAGAATTCCGCCATGCGAACTATGCGCATGGCGGTTTTTTTTTGCATGTAGTTTTGAAATGGTTGTTTACTGAAAACCCAATTGCACTCTGCTTACCATCTTCCATTAAATGAATCTGAAAATTGATGAATGGAATAAAAGTCTTATCCGATTCAAATTGAAAACCAGAAAAAACAACCGTCAAATTCAAGGATGATTGAAGGTTGGTCTGCCAATCCAATTGTCTCGTTGTTATTCTCGCACCATGAAGCAAAGCGAAATAAAATTTGACATCACATTAGACGACAACAGCGTGCCCGAAAAAATAATGTGGGCTGCCAGCGACACTGACAAACAGTCGGAGGCTAAGGCCATCATGCTGGCTATATGGGATGCGCATGAACAGACTACCATGCGCATAGACTTGTGGAACAAGGAAATGAAAACCGATGAGATGAAACAAATGGTACATCAGACTCTGATGACACTTGCTGATGCATTTGAAAGGGCTACCGGTGAAAAACCCATGGCAGGTGCCATGCGAGAGTTCGGACAATTCTTTGCTGAGAAAATGAAACTGGTAGGGCCGTTGTGATCAATTATTAATACCACCTGCTGTTTCCAGCATCTTCTTCAACTCAAGCATCTCATCACGCAGACGTGCTGCTTCCATAAAATCAAGTTCTTTGGCAGCTCGCTCCATAGCACGTTTCACTTGATCCAAAGTCTTTTCTAACTGCACTGGTGTCATGCTTTGATACGCAGGGTCTGCGGCAATGCTTGTAGTTTCATCAGGCTCCACATAGTAGTTTTTCTTGCGTTTGTCCAACATGCCACTTTGTTCGAATATGGTCTTGTTGCCCTTCACTATCTGTTGTGGCACTATGCCGTTGGCTGCATTGTAGGCCATTTGTTTTTCGCGCCTGCGCAGCGTTTCATCCATGGTTTGCTGCATACTTGCTGTAATGGTGTCTGCATACATCACCACACGGCCATTCACATTGCGCGCAGCGCGCCCAGCGGTTTGTGTGAGGCTTCGGTTGCTTCGCAAAAATCCTTCTTTGTCAGCATCCATGATAGCCACCAGCGACACTTCCGGCAGGTCGAGTCCTTCGCGCAGCAGGTTCACACCCACCAATACATCAAACTTGCCTTCGCGCAGGTCGCGCAATATTTCTATGCGATCCAATGTCTCTACCTCGCTGTGTATGTAGCGGCAACTGACATTCATTTTGTCTAAATACTTGGCCAGCTCTTCGGCCATGCGCTTGGTGAGTGTGGTTACCAGAACGCGTTCCTGTTTGGTTATGGTGGCTTGTATTTCACCCATCAAATCATCTATTTGATTGAGCGATGGGCGCACATCAATGGGTGGATCTAAAAGACCTGTTGGTCGCACCAATTGCTCCACCACCACTCCCTCGCACTTTGCCAATTCATAATCGGCAGGAGTAGCACTTACATACAGCACCTGATGTTGCATGGCCTCCCACTCCTGAAAGGTGAGTGGCCTGTTGTCCATAGCACTTGTTAGTCTAAAACCATAGTCCACCAGATTCACTTTGCGGCTGCGGTCGCCACCATACATAGCTCCCACCTGCGACACGGTCGCATGGCTTTCGTCTATCACCATCAGGTAGTCGTCAGGGAAATAATCGAGCAAGCAGAATGGTCGCTGGCCGGGCTGCCTGCGGTCGAAGTAGCGCGAATAATTTTCAATGCCGGAGCAATAACCCAACTCGCGCATCATTTCCAAATCATAGCTCACACGTTCGTTCAGTCTTTTGCTTTCAATGTGTTTTCCTATCTGGTCGAAATGCTCAGTTTGCTTCACCATGTCCTGTTGTATTTCCCACATGCTTTGTGTCATGGTTTCGCGGCTGGTCACAAAGAGGTTTGCCGGATAGATGCGCATTGTTTCGAAAGTCATTAGTTTTTTTCCGGTATCCGGTGCAATGGTTTCTATGCTTTCTATTTCATTTCCCCAAAAGTTGATGCGCACGGCATAGTCAGCATATGCCAAAAAAACATCAACCGTATCACCTTGCACACGAAAAGTGCCGCGGCTGAATTCTGCGCGCGTGCGGCTATAAAGCGATTCTACTAAGCGGTGCAAAAGGCCCTGCCTGCTCATGGCCTGTCCGCGTTTCAGGTCGATCACACTTTTGTGAAACTCCGCAGGATTGCCGATACCATATATGCAACTGATGCTTGCTACCACTATTACATCGCGTCTACCACTGAGCAATGCGCTTGTTGCACTGAGGCGCAGTTTTTCTATCTCATCATTTATGCTGAGGTCTTTCTCTATGTAAGTACCTGTGGTTGGCAGAAATGCTTCCGGCTGGTAGTAGTCGTAATAGCTCACGAAATATTCTACTAAGTTCTCAGGAAAAAAAGATTTGAACTCAGAGTAGAGCTGTGCAGCAAGTGTTTTGTTATGCGACAGGATGAGAGCAGGCCGCTGCGTTTGTTGCAGCACGTTGGCAATGGTAAATGTCTTGCCACTACCTGTTACTCCCAGCAATGTCTGATACTTGTCGCCACGCTGTATGCCCTGCACCAATTGTGCTATGGCCTGTGGCTGGTCGCCACTGGGTGTATAGTTGCTTGTCAGTTGGAACATGGTGAGCAATGATAGCAACACCGTGCATTAGTTTTAATATCCGTTGATGTGTTACCGCATTCGCCTAAAACGAATAGCTCGCGCCCAGCATAGCCACCAATTGTTGGTTAGTGTATGCACCCCAGCGCTGGTACTTCATGGCGAGGGCATTGTGCAGTTGCACCCATGCGCTCAATCGTTTGTTGTAGCGGTATTCCACACGCAGGTTCATGTCTAAGTAGCCTTTCAGTTTGTATTGGTAGTAAGGTTTTCCGTAGCTATCGAAGCCCGCTTCCACGCCATTTACAGGCACTGTGCTTTTGGCCCAGCGCGCACCGGTATAGAACAGGTCGGTCCCTATTATGAATTTGTTTTTCAGGTTGTATTGAGCGTTGGCCAACAGCTTCAGTTTGGGCTGATGCCACGGGTGGTCTTGAAGGCCCAGGTTGGTGTAGTTAAAGTAGTCAGCGCGTATGTTGCCTTTCCACTTCTCGCTGGCATATATGGCCAATTCGCCATGCAGGTTGATGGCCTCCAGATCATCATACAGCACAGCCATCTGGTTGCCCCATGCTGCATATCCACTGGCAGCATCATGCACCGAATCGTTAATGAAGTATTCGAAGTTGGCCCACTCGTAGTAGTTCACTCCGGCACTGTAGCTTACTACACTGCTTACCGCACCGCCTATACCTGCATACACATCCAATTTGTTGTTTCTGTTGCGCAGTCGCGGAAATGTTTGTATAAAAGGATTTTGCTGATAAAGCCCAAGGTAAGTGGTGGGTGTGGTGCTGCCTCTTATGCCTGCATAAGGCACTACTATACCATTGAACAAGCTGTAGCTCGCCTCCAGCAGTGGGTAGAAGTGGCCCGGCTGGCTGCTGTTGCCTTCTATATAAACACCCATGCCCACTTTGGCCCTCAGGTTGCGCCATGTAGTGCTCGCAGTAGGTACAAATTTGATTATGGCATTCTCTCTTTCGCGAGCGCGAAATTGTCTATTGTCAGCACTGTATGGTATGGGGTCTTGCAAATTCAGATTCAGTCCATCCATCTGTGGCCCGAAGAAGCGGAAGTTGTTGTAGTTGACACCTACATCCATGGCGTAGAGGGTGCTGTCCACTAAGCTGCGGCCATGTATGAGAATATCGAAGTTGGTTTCTTCATTCTTGTAAAAGTCGCGGCTGCTGCGCAAATACACATCAGCATTGTAGTTGAAGTCGCCCGTGTCGCGCTGGTGTGTAAATAGTGAAAGCCCTCCGCCAAAGGTGTTCATGCGTTGGTCAAACTGCAGACTGTCGAATGCGGGGCCTGTGTAGTCGTTCTTCACATCCACACCATAGAAGTGGTTCACGTTGCGCTCCCAGCCAGCGCGTGCCAGCAGTTGTTGTTTTTTGAAAAACCATTTCGCCCATGCCTCTGCCTTGTGGTCGCTGTAGCGGTCGGGTATGCTGTCTTTATCATCAAGGGGCACACCATCGCCACGCAGAAACTGGTAGTGCACACCGTAAGTGCCTTTTTTGCTTCGCCCATCGGTAAAGTAGAAGTCAACTGGTGCTGTATTGTAGGTGCCATATCCCGCCTTGATGTATGCTTTATACAAGTACGGCAGTTTTTCTTCCACGTTGATTTTGGCCGCGGGAATCAGTGCCGGTTCTATGGTTATGCTTTTGGGTGTGGGCAGGGTGGTGTATTTGATTGTAGTCATTTGTACCACGCTGTCTTTTGTCTGCGGCCAGGTGCTCAGCTTATTGGCATCTTTCAGAAATAGCCTGCGGTCGCCACCAAAAGTAGATTCAAAGTTGAGCGAGTCTTGCCCGTGCAGTGTGCAGAGCGCGAGCAGTAGTATGGCTGTGGTGATTATGCTTTTTATCACGTATGTGGTTGTGTGTTGCATGCTTTGTCAGATGTGGTTTATCAGTCTTCCTCAGGGTTCAGGTCTATTTCAGGAGTGGTGCCACCTGTGCCGTTGCCTTGTCCGCTTTCAAGTGCATTCAGTTGTTCTTCTTTCTTTTTGTTCTCGTCCAGCACCCATTGTTCCTCCACATTTTCATTGATGGCATTGATGGTGCTTCGAGCATTGAAGTAGTCGGGCATGGCTATGTAGGCATCTACCAGCAGCAGAAAGGCTTTGTACTTCCACTCATCGAAGGCTGAGTATTTCTCTACCATTTTGAATACTTCGGTCTCACACTTTTTGTATTCGCCTTTGCCAAAGAGACATCGTGCTATGCCGTAGCTGCTTTCGGCTGCATCCGCTCCGTCTTTCTTAATCACTTCTTTGAAGTCGGCAGTGGCCGCATCCCACTCTCCTGCATCTAACCGTATGCGCCCGCGCCACAGGTGTGCTGTGTATCTGATGTCTAATGGCGTGCTGGTGTTGGTTATCACCATGTCGGCAAAAGTTTTGGCAGCTGCCATATCGCCAAGCAGGTAGTTGCAGCGCATCATGCCTATCTGTGCTTCGAGCTGGTTGGTTTTTGAAACAGCATTCAGTAATCTGTTGTAGTGCTCGCGTGCAGCAGCGTAGTTCTGCTTGTTGTAGGTAATGGTGGCTGCATTCTTCAGGCTCACTTCAAGGTAGCTGTAGTCCACTCCCTGCTGGCCCACCACATAGTTGTAGCTCTCTAATGCTTTGTCCACATCATCAGCTTCATAGTAGCATTGTGCTAAATAGAAGTGTGCTTCAGTAGCGTAGTACGCAGGCTGGAAGCGTTGCAGATAAGCAGTCAGTTTGGTTATGCCATTGGCACAATCCCCACGCTGTGCATACTCCACTGCATTTTTATATACATCAGTTTCCACTTCGTCTTTGGTGGCACCGCCTACGGTCATCGCATCATTTTGGAATTGCTGGTCGTCTATCAGCACTTGTTTGCAAACTGCGTAGGCTTCTTTCAGCACGCCATCACCCGGATATTTCTGCTTCAGGCTCACGTAGGTTTCTTTCACCTTTTCGTTGTTGCCTTCCTTCACATACACACGGCACAGATCCACTAAGGCATACTTGGCGTAGGCACTCGTGCTGTGGTTGTTCACTATGTCTGTGTAATAGGTTTTGGCATCGTTTAGTCTGTTGTCAGCCAAATAAGTTTTGGCTAATTCATACTTGGCATCTACTTCAAATTTGCTGTCGGGTCTTTCGCTCAGCAGGCTTTTCAACACCCATGCTTTCTTGTCGTTCTGCCCATCGTAGCCATAGGCCATGGCTTTCTGATACATGGCGTAGTCTTTTCCCAGCTCATTTTTATCAGCAGCCTTGTCGTAGTATGCAATGGCTTGTGTGTAGTTTTTATTTACGAAAAAACAATCGCCTATGCGCAGGTAGGCATCGTTCTCTTTCGCATTGTCCTTCACATGGCCACCATCCACATACTTGCGAAAGGCGGTGTTGGCATTGGCATATATGTCGCGCGAGGTTTGCACATTGTCCTCATCGTTGGCCATTTTGAAATAGGCGTAGCCCATACCGTAGTGTGCCAGTCCGTAGTATTCGCTGTTGAAGGCGCCCGGCTCTGCCAGAAAGGCGGTGTAGCGCGCCACGGCATCGGCCCACTGCTTTCGCTGGTATTTTATTTCTGCTTTCCAAAATTTGGCATCGGCATTCACCGTAGGGTTGATGGGGTAGGTGGGCACCATGTCGAAGTGTTTATCAGCACCGGGCATGTCGCCACTCTGGTAAAGGTCCACAGCGCGGTTGTATGCCACCACCTGGTAGGCTTCTTTCACACGGTTGTCTTTTACTTTTATCTTGTCCAGCGAGGTAAGGGCGCGCTCATAGTTGCGCGATTTCATGTACACATTCAGCAGAAATTCATATGCCTCATCTCTGCGTGGCGAGTCGGGGTAGCGCTCAAGGTATTCTTCAAAAGCAGTGATGGCCTCGTGAAATGGATTGTAAGAAAGTTCGAAGGCCAGCTTGGCGTAGTTGAACATGGCATCTTCCTGCACATCTTTCAGAAAGTCCATGTCTGCGGCTTCTTCAAATGCATTGCGCGCATATTCTTTCTGTTGCAGTTTCAGGTAGCACTCACCTAAGTTGTACGATGCACGTTGCTGCAATTCATCACGCTCACCGGCTATCTTGCTGTAGTTGTCAATGGCCTTTTGCCACGCTGATGTGCGGTGGTACGCGTAGGCCAATTGGTAGTAGTCTTCACGCGTCAGGTCGGGCCTGTCAGTAGCTGTGTGGTATTGCTCTAAGTAGGGAATGGCCTCTGCAAATCTTTCTTTGATGCAATAAGAATCGCCAATGAGACGGGCTATCTCAGCCACGCGTTTGGTGTTGTTGGCTTGCGCCTGTTGCAATGCTTCGGGGCCATAGCGCAGCACCTCGTCATACTTCTTTTGTTTGTAATAAATCTGTGCGATGTAGTATGGCACTAATGGTTTGAATACTTCATCCTTTTCCAATTCCAGAAAACCTTCGAGGGCTGTTTGCATATCGCCCTGCTCGTAAGCAATGTGGCTGTAGTAGTAAGTGGCTGCCTGTTTGTAATCGCTCTCTTGTTGCTTGGCCTCATAGAAGTCTTGCCGCGCACCGGGCACATCACCGGTCTCGAAGCGTGCATGTCCCCGCTTGTATTGCAGCTCTGTCAGCTCATCACGGCTCAGCAGTTTTTCATCCACCCTCTCAAACCATTCCAATGCTTTCTTGTATGATTTCTTTTGGTACTGGAATGAGGCCAATTCGAAAAATGCGCGCTGCTTCCATGGCGAATCAGGATGCTCTATCACAAATTGCTCAAGCAAAAACTCCGCATCGGGATGAAAGAGGTAGAGCGCACATACGCCCCTGTAATATTCACTGTTGATGCGCAGAGCATGCTGCGGATTTTTTTCCAGCCCTATGTATTGCTCAAATTTTTCTTTGGCACCCACATACTTCTCGTGGTCGAACAGATCAAGCGCCTCCTTATAGGTGCGCGTGTTGTCGTAAAGGGCTATTGGCTCCTGGGCTGCAGCCTGCAGTGACCAGGTTAGTATGGTGGCCAGGATGGCTATGTACTTCAGCATGTATTAGATGTAAGAATGACAGGTAAAAAAATCTGTATTCGGTTGTGAAAGTAAAATCGGGCCAAAGTGCACACAGGCCTTTGCTGCAAAAAGAAGCAAACGTGCAGATGTGGGAATTAGTATGATAGAAGTGGACAGTGATCAGGGGGCAGTGGTCAGTTCGTAGTAAGCACCAGCCTACTGCCTTCCGTCATCCGTCCGTTCCATTAACAATCACTCAATGCTGTTCGACAAGGTCGGGCAAATCACCAATTAAAAATCCACCAGCTTGTAATTGAAACTAACAGTGAACAACAGATGACCATCAGGTGCACTGTTGTTGTGTTTTTCTATCTCCACATGTTCAGCATCTTCATGCACGTGCATCTCTTTGCCAAAGTGCAGCATGTATTGTGCACTCAGGCTGCAATCCAGCTTAGGTGTGATGTTGATGTGTGTACCGAGGCCTGCCTGTGTGGCCATGCTGGTACGTTTCTGCTTGTTGGTCTCATTGCTTTTTTCTCCCACCATACTCAGGTCGAAGCAATGGCCCGCGATGAGGTAGGGCTGCAACAACTTGCTGAAATCAACAGTGCGACCAGGATAATAAAGCACGCTCCAGCCAATGTGGTAGTCGTTTTTGTATGTGCGTGCAGTTTGATAGGTGATGTAGTCGAAGTACCACTCGGTGTTGATGCGCTCATTGTATTGCAGCCTGAACTGGCCACCTATACCGATGCCCGCTTGCTTGTCATGACTAAATGAACTGAAGGTGTTGCGTGTGCCAAGACTGAAGATGCCAAATGATTCATTGCTGAATGGCTTTTCATTTTGACCAGACGCACTGGCAGTGATGGCTATCGCCAAGGCTGCGATGATGATTTTGATTGTCATAAGATGTTACTGTATTGGTTTGAGTAACATTCATTGCATAAGCACTGCGAATTGGTGTCATATGCTATGACACCTCAGCAAGGAGAAACCCCTATTGAGCTTTCACCTGCCCTGCGAAAAACATACATCATCTAATCTTCCATACTGTCTGTTTCTTTTCCCGTTATTTGGCATTACCAAAACAACGAAGTGATGGAAAACCGAGACAGAGATATCAGGATAATGCTGAACCTCTATGGTCCGCATATGCCGGAGGAATTTCGCAACTTGCTTAAGGATTACCTGGAATTGATTGACTGGTATGACAACGTATTGCAACACTTGGGCAATGACCTTGGCCCTGTGCTGCAAGACTTGATGGTGAAGCAATATCCTATATTCAGGGAATTGACCCACCCTGCACAACTGAAGTACATGCATGAGGTTTGTAAGTACAATGCCATTGGGTATGCTTTTCAGTTGAGGCGATTGCAGAAGGAGCAAGATGAAGGTGTGATACCGCATGAGAAATATCCGAAGCTGGAAAAGTGGCGTGCTTTCTATTGCCAGCCGCAGCCACCTTACACTGTGGATGATACTCACCGTTCGCCTTACCGATTTGCTGACGATGCGGAATGGGAGCGCTACAAAGAGGAAGAAAACCGCGTGATGCGCCTCCACCACTTCTGGAAGGAAAAAAGAAGGCAGGAGTATCACGATGCAGTGCAGCCCTTCCTGTTTAAGTGTATGCCGTGGCTGTCGGACATGGACGGGGATTATTGGGTGCTGTTTGCTGTGGAGATACGCGACCTATACGAGGAGTGGAAAGTGCTGTGTGATGAGCTGGAATCGGCTATTGACTATGAGTTGCGACCTGAGGCTATTGCGCTGAACAATGAGACATTCAGAGAAGAACTGATGGGAAAAATACGTGAAAACCATCGGGTGGGTGAGGCCAAACGCTCGGCACGGATAGACCCGGAGATAGAGGCTATGGAAAGGGAAATGAGTTGAGAGGAGCGTTGTGCAGAACCTGCAACATTCTGGAAAAGACTATTTCGCTTCTTGCCCGAACAAGCTGTCCACAAACTCGAAGCGATTGAATACCTGCAGGTCGCTAATCTTTTCGCCCACGCCTATGTACTTCACAGGTATGCTGAACTGATCGCTGATGCCTACTACCACTCCGCCCTTGGCAGTGCCATCTATTTTAGTAATAGCTAATGCGCTTACTTCTGTAGCCGCTGTAAATTGTTTGGCTTGTTCAAAGGCATTTTGCCCTGTGCTGCCATCCAGCACGAGCAGTACTTCATGTGGTGCATCTGGTATCACCTTTTCCATAACACGTTTGATTTTCGTCAGTTCGTTCATCAGGCCTACTTTGTTGTGGAGGCGGCCTGCCGTGTCTATCAATACCACATCTGCCTGCTGTGCTACTGCACTTTGTAATGTGTCGAATGCAACACTTGCAGGATCTGCTCCCATGCCTTGCGACACCATGGTAACTCCTGCGCGGTCGGCCCATACTTTAAGTTGATCTACAGCCGCTGCACGAAAAGTATCGGCTGCCCCAAGCACCACTTTCTTGCCTTGTGACTTCAGTTGGTTGGCGAGTTTGCCAATGGTGGTGGTTTTGCCCACACCATTCACACCCACTACCATCACCACATAAGGCGTGTTTTTCTGCGGCACATACACTGCTTCACTTTCTTCACCCTCGTGTCCCTTCATCAGTGCGGCTATCTCCTCTTTCAGTATGCCATTCAGTTCGCTGGTGTTCATGAATTTGTCATGCGCCACGCGCTCTTCAATCTTGCGGATAATCTTTAGCGTTGTCTCCACGCCCACATCGCTGCCTATGAGCACCTCTTCTAAGTTATCCATCACTTCCGCATCCACAGTGCTTTTTCCAACAACGATGCGCGCCAGTTTGGAGAAAAATCCGGTACGTGTTTTTTCCAGCCCTTGATCAAGGCTCTCTTTCTTCTCGTTGCTGAATAATCTTTTAAAAAAACTCATATTTCAGTTTGCAGTTTGCAAAAAAAAGTTTGCAAAAGTTGGTTTGTTGTTGGGACTGCAAATTCTATTTCCTGATTTTTCATTTGCAAACTTCACAATTGCAAATTGCAAATTCTATTTCCTGGCTCCTGCCAGTTTGGCGCGCTGTCCTTTCTGTGCTTCTTCTAATCGCTGCATGAATCCGCTCTTTGTCTTTGGCTTCTTTTTGTTGTTGTCAATCTTTGCACGTATGGCGTCTTCATTTATGAAGTATTTCTTGATGGCCCACATCTGCGATATGCTCACCATGTTGGCTATGAAGTAATACAGCGCAAGGCCCGAAGGCTGGTTATTGAAGAAGAACAACATCATCACAGTGAAGAGGTTCATCATCACCTTCATGTTGGGCATGCCCGGCTGCTGTGGCATGGCCGGCTGCGCACCCATGCTCATCTTGGTGTATATAAATGTAGAAATACACATCAGTATGGTGAAGCCGCTGATGTGGTTGCCGTAGATGTCGCTCAGTACAGGAATGTTTTGTGTCCAGCTAAATATGCTGTCGTAAGCAGCCAGGTCGTCAGCCCACAGAAAACTTTTGCCCCGCAGCACAATTTCCGCAGGGAAGAAGCGGAACATGGCGTAGAGTATAGGCATCTGAATAAGCACAGGTATGCAGCCTGCAAAAGGATTCACACCTGTCTGGCGGTATAGGGCCATCATGGCGGTTTGTTTTTCGCCTGCGGGTTTGCCTTCGTACCTCTTGTTTATCTCTTCTATCTCAGGTTTCAGCACGCGCATCTTGGCGCTGCTCAAAAAGTTTTTCCAGGTGATGGGAAAAAGAACCGTCTTGATAACAATGGTAACCAGCAGAATGATAAGGCCCCAACTGCCAATAAAAGTGGAGAAGAACCAAAACAGAGGACGCACGCAGTAGCGATTCACCACACCTATTATGCTCCATCCATAATCAATGATTCGGTGAAATTCTTCCACACCTGTTGCATTCAGCTCGGTGTAGTCGTTAGGCCCAAGGTAGAGGTTCAAATCGTATTGTGCATCGGCACCGCTGCGTGCAGGCAGCGCCATGTTGGCCCAGTAGTACTTGGTGTGTGTGCTGTCCAGTGCGGGGTCTATTCGCAGGTCGGCCCCTGCGGGAAATGGCTCATTGCTGTATAGCGCTGCACTGAAGTAGTCCTGCTTGAAGGCCATCCAGGTCAATGGCTGCTCTGTGATGTATTGGTCGCTGCTGGTTTCGCTCAGGTAGTCTCGGTCTTGTGCCGCTTCTCTGTAAAACACGGTGCACTTGGTGCGCTCAGCTGCTATGCCCCTTTCGTTGCTATGCCCGGCAGCGTACCACTCTATACGCAGCGGATGGCCTGCCAGATCCATGTCGCCACCCATGCCGTGCACTTGCACTTTCATGCTCACATTGTACGATTGGGGCGCCAGTTGATACACTATCTCTAAATACTTGCTGGGGTCGGTAGTGTTCAGCCGCATGTTCACCTGCTGTGCATTGGTGCGTGCGTCTGCGCATGCAGTGCTGGCAACAAACTTGAACTGGTCACTTTTGAAATCGCCTTTTCCATACAGGCTGAATAGCAACTTGAGGCTGCTCAGTGAATCGTCCCACAGCTTGATGTTGTGGTCAGTGCCATATACTTTGTAACCACCAAGCAGCTCCGCACTGGTGGGCAGGCCACCGCGTGTGTCAATGGTCAGCCGCAGGTTGTTGTTTTCAAGCACTACTTTTTGCGAAGCTTCGGTAGGCCGCCCAATGGTTACCATGCCGGTGCTGTTGTTCGCCAATATGGTTTCGCGTGGCGACATATCAGCCGAGGGTGCAAGCAGGCCATACTTGGTAGCGGCATCGGTTGTAGTAATAGTGGTGGTGTCAGGCCCTGCATAGGGAGTGGCCGCTGTAGTTGTAGTCAGTGTGTCTGCCTTAGGCATCAGTGCCTGCACGCGCGACAGGCTGTCAAGCTGCTGCTGCTCTATAGCCGCACGCTCCTTCATCTGCACATTCTGGTACCATACAAACCCGAGTATGAGCAACACCATCAGCCCACCTCCAATCAGTGTGTTTTTGTCAAATTTCATTTTCCCTTGCTGCTATATATGCTCTGAAAAAAAGCGGGCGAATGTAGTCAGAGCTGATAGCCGCAAACCCTGTGCAGGCGGCAGATGGTTTATCTCCGGGGGTAGGTGCAATGCTTATGCTGCAGGCCTCAGTGTCTTTTTCACAATGTGTCAAATGTCATTTATGCAATTTTGACACAGTTCAGTGAACACTCCCGGACTGGTGGGACTGGGGTTGGGGATGGTGAAGCCAATTTTGGTATTTGATAAAATGAAGAAGCCGCCCCATGGGGGCGGCTTCTATAATTTTTTTCTAAAAGCGACTGAACGAATTAGTCGCGGAGTATTTGCACGTGGCCTTCGAAGGTCTCACCATCGGAGCGTTTGAGGATGAAGAAGTAAACTCCATCGGGGCAGTCTTTGCCACTCCAGTTGTTGCTGTAGCTGGTGGCTTCGAATATGATGTTGCCCCAGCGATTATAGA
>JBJXFP010000098.1:0-19076 GCA_046155615.1 Flavobacteriales bacterium
GAGAGAATACAGCGTCAGCATTCAGTGGGCTGGGGGCGCCAGCCAGCAAGAGACGGCCCTTCGCCCTGCTCCCGCAAGTCGTCACCCTGACGCAGTCAGGGTCTGCATTTCATGTGCGTTCCATTCAAATGCAGATGCTGACTGCGTCAGCATGACGGGCCGCGTGTGAGACTGTAAAGGCCACCGCGTCAAAGCCAGCAACCACTTATCCCACAGCACTACAGTCGCTCTATGGCATTGCGAATGAATCAGAATCACTTCAAATAATACCGAATGCTTACTTTTGGCGTTAGTAACACAGAGAGTCAGTGATAGTATCATTTGGAGATAAAGAAACCGAGCGAATCTGGTTGGGAGAAAGGGTAAAGAAATACTCAGGAGAACTGCAACAGACAGCGCGCAGAAAACTGAGAATGCTCAACAGCTCACAAGACCTGACCGACCTGCTGATACCACCATCTAACAAACTTGAAAAACTCAAAGGCAACTTGAAAGAGTACTACTCGATAAGAATAAACAACCAGTGGCGCATCATCTTCAAATGGAATGACGGACGTGCATCAGAGGTACAAATCATAGACTATCACTAAATAAAATTTTTGGCAATGAGAAAATTGAAAAACATACATCCCGGAGAAATTCTGCTGGAGGAATTTCTGAAGCCGCTTGAGATAAGTGCATACAAACTCTCCAAGGACATAGGCATTCCGCAAACACGCATTTCGGAGATAGTGAGGTGCAACAGGCGCATTACTGCAGATACGGCATTGCGCCTGTCAAAGTACTTTGGCAATTCTGCGCGGTTCTGGCTTGGCCTGCAGGACGACTATGACATAGAAGAAGAAAACCGAATCAAAAAAGAAGAGCTCAATGCTATCAAGAAGTTTGTGAAGAGCGCTGCCTGAATCTGCAACGGTGCTACTGCACCGTTTCCTTCTCCATCTCCTTCATCATGCGCACCATCATTTCCTCCAGGCTGATTTTTTTGCCTTCGTCATAAAGTTGCTTGTGTGCGGCATTGTTCTCATCGTATTGCGCATGAGCCTTTGAGTCTTCGTATTCCAACAGCATGTGTGCCACCAGCGGATAGTTTGCGGCTTCCACAAACGCATTTACACATCCCCAGATACGGATGCTGTTTTCCTGTCGGCCGCATTTGCTGAAATAGGGAACAAGCGATTGCAGCGAGTGGTATAGGCCTTCCTTGTCGCCACTTTCGCGAATCAGTTCGCAGGCTACCAGCATTGGTTTGCGCGACTCCTCCATCCGGTTCATCTTCATCAGGCAATAGGCATAGCCGCCCATCATGGCACCGCGCATGCTTTTGTAACTCTTCACCGGAAATTTGTAGTAGTAGTCCAGGCACAACTGGGCGTATTCTTCAAAGCGTTCGTTGTGAAATACTTCCATCATGCGCAGTATGCCAATGAAAAATCGGATTACCGGCAATTCGTTTTCATCCACCATTTTCTCTGCTTCGTTCAGGCGTTTTTCCATGGTGTCCATGTCGCCTCGCTGGCGGTAGTATTCCACCGCCCACGAGTACAGGAATCCTTTGGCAATCACATTGCCTGTTTTTACCACCAGCGCTTCGGCCCGCGCCAGCTTCTCTTCGTAGTCGGGATTTTCCACGTACATGCCGTAGCCGCCATCCATCACCAGGGCAATGGCCAGGTTGTTTTCGTCACCACACTCGGCCAGCAATTCTTCGGCCCGGTTCAGGTGCACGAATCCTTCCTGAATCCACACTAAGAAAAGTTCGCAATAGGCAGCCCACAAATAGGCTTTGCCGCGCACGTTGGCATCAATGGCTTGCAGCGCAGGGTCGTTCTTTTCTTCCTCTACATGGATGCGCGCTGCCTTCAGCCAAGCACCCACTTCGCCCATGCCACCGCGCGCCTGCCAGTACAGGAAGGTGAGGTAAAAAAACTTCCACGCGCTTTCGTACAATTTGTTTTCGCAGAAGAAATAAAACGATGCACGAATGTTTTGGTATTCGTACTCCATCTTGTCGAACCACGGTTCGCTGTTCACGCCCCACAGTTGGTCTTCCGAAGATTCCAGCAGTTGCAGAAAATAATTGGCATAGGCCAGCCGCGCAGTATGCACATCAGGCGAGGCATCCAGCATTTCGTTGGCATATTCATGCACAGTCTGCAGCATGTTGAACCGCGGCTCCGATGAGTGGCTTACCAACACGGGTTTTATCAAACTCACGTTCAGCAGTTGTTCCATCATATCCTCCACATCCAGCAATGCACCTTCGCTGTTGATTACCGCATCGGCAGCTTCCATGGTCCACGAGCGTTTGAAGGTTCCCAAAAAACGAAATGCTTTTTTCGCATCTTCATCCAGCAGGTTGTAGCTCCATGCAATGGCGTTGCGAAGTGTTTGCTGGCGTTCGGGCAAATCTTTTTGTCCTTTGGAAACAAGGTCAAGTGTTTTGCTCATGCGCTGGAGCAATTGTGCCGGCTGAAAAAACTTGGTGCGTGCAGCGGCCAGTTCTATGGCAAGCGGAAGCCCATCCAGCCGCTCGCATATTTCGATAATCGCTTTTTTGTTTTCGTCATTCAGCAAAAGATTTGCATTCACCTCGCGGGCACGTTCTATGAAAAGTTTTATCGAAGGAAATTCTGTAACATCATTTTTCGCAACGGCACTATCGCCCGGCAACGAAAGAGGCTGCAAATTGTAAATGTGTTCGCCCCGTATGTTGAGCGAGCGCCTGCTGGTAGCCACCACTTTCACCTGTGGGCATTGGTTCAGCATATCGGTTACCACATCGGCAGCTTCCACTATCTGTTCGAAGTTGTCCAGCACCAGCAGCATGTTTTTGTCCACTAAGTTTTCTACCAATGTTTGGCGGATGGGCTGCTTGCCGGTGTCCTGAAGTCCCAGCACATTGGCAATGGTTGATGCTACAAGATTGGAATCAGTAACAGGAGCCAGTGGAACGAATACCGCACCATCATCAAACAAACCCTGCACCGCATGTGCCAGGTGGATGCTGATGGTGGTTTTGCCGGTGCCGCCTGCGCCCAGTATGTTCACCAGGTGCACTTCAGGATTCTTTATCATTTCCATCAGTGCATTCACATCGGCCTCGCGGCCAATCATAGTGCTGCGCATATTGGGCAGCTCCACTTTTCTCAGCGAATGAATTTCAATAGGTACAGCGGCCGGTGATTGTTGTGTGAAGAGAGCGTTCTCGAAAATTTCGCTCATCAGCACACTCAAATCATTTTCGATAAGTGTGCGTAACTCATCGGCATCTGTAAATTTCTGGTAACATGCAGAGTCGCTTCGTTCTATGTCGTGCAGCAAATCTTTCAGCCGCTCTTCGCGGCTGTCCGATTTTTTCACGTAGATGAGTTTTGGCTTTTTGCCGCACAGGCGGTATTCATCTTCCAGTCCGGAAATTTCGGCACCGGGAGCCACCCATCCGTAGCTGTTCCAATAGATGCCCAAGAAGATGTGGCTCTGCTCTAAGTAAGCAGAATACAAATCGCGCGGAGGATGCGGCCTTGCACCGGCTTCGAAAAACACGGGTGTTAACCGCAAGTTGGACACGGCCTCGCGCACAGCCTTTCGCTCATCAGCCAGCTCGTTGATGGTGGAACTGATGAACACGCGCACGCGCTGGTCGGGGGTTTTAATTAAGGTCATGGTCTTGCAAGTGTATGCAACATTTGTTGTGCAAGGCTATGTTCAGATCGGTACAATTGCGTTAGCTTTTTCGGAAAAATGAATGTGATGACATGGTGTTCATGCCACACTTTTGGCTCTTCACTTTTGTTGCTTAAGAAAAAAAAATTACCTGCCATGACCTTCGATCTGCACAACACCATGCAAATATTAGAACGCACACCGTCCGTGCTGGAGGCTATGCTTACCAACCTTGCTGCGGAGTGGACCATGGCCAACGAAGGGCCTGACACCTTCAGCCCTTTTGATGTGGTGGGTCATCTGGTGCATGGCGAAAAAACCGATTGGATACCGCGCCTTGAAATTGTGCTGAGCCACGGTGCTGATCGTGTATTCGAACCTTACGATCGGTTTGCACAATACACCGAGAGCAAAGGCAAAGACATGACCCAGTTGCTTGCAGAATTCAGAGCTTTGCGCCAGGCGAATTTGGAAATTCTGAAAAGCAAAAACCTGAAAGCAAGCGACATGGATCGCAAAGGCGTGCACCCATCGCTGGGTACTGTCACGTTGCGCGAGTTGCTGGCCACATGGGCAGTACACGACCTGAGCCATCTCTCGCAGATAACGCGCGTGATGTGCAAACAATACAAAGCTGAGGTAGGTCCGTGGAAGGCTTATCTGCCTGTGCTTACCAGGTATTGAGTTGGCCGGTTATTGAGTGCTGACACTCTTCTTATGATACAAATCCACCGCAACCAGCACAGCAATGAATCCCCAGAATGGAACAGAAGCCTTGTCAGTGTCTAAGTAATTATTCAAAACACCGTGTATGAAATAGGTCATCAGTCCGAGGTAAACCGATGCGACAAGAATTTTCATTTCTCGATCATGCAATGCATAGAACAAACGAAAGGCAAGCGAACTGACCACGACCAAAATGCAGATGAACAGCACCGAACCGGGAACGCCTTGTTCGCACAGCGGGCCTAAGTATTCGCTATGCGCATTGCCACCATCACCCTGGTTGGTGCTGATGATGGTGCGGTCTTTACTGCGCTGAAATGGTGCATAAACAAACTGATAGGTGCCCGGCCCCCAGCCCACCAGCGGTCGCTCCTTGAACATTTCCCACGCGCAGTTCCACCGGTTGAGCCGTTCAAGATTACTGGCATCGCTGCTCACATTGCTGATGGAGCCTACGTGTTCTTCTAATTTGTCGCTGCTCTCTTGCTTGTTGCGGCCAAGTGATATTTGAATATCGTCCCAACTTAGATAGGTGAATGTGCCAAGCACTATCATGCTCAGCACCAGGGTGCGAAGCCGTATGCCAAGAAGCATCACACCAAGCAAGGCGGCAGCGCCAATCACACTGATCCATGCAGCGCGTGTGTATGAAAGTATTAGTCCTGTGGTAAGAATGATGAATCCAAGCGCCAGCATCACACGCAGCAGCAGGTTCATGTGTTTGCGCATAAGCTGACCTATGATGATGGGGAAATACATGGCCAGCACTGCGCCATAGCCTGTGTGATCTTTGAAGATGGGTTCCATTACCCAATGCGATGAGTCCTTATCGAAACCATATTGCGCATGGCGCGATACGGTATAGATAACTACGATGAAGAGTGGAAAGAGGTAGAGTAAAAATGATTGGTGCGCACGATTGATATTCTGAAAAACATGCACAGCAATGAAATACATCGGTACAATGAACCAGAATCGTGTGAGCACCATTTTGATGCTCACCAATGGCAGCTCGCTGGTGATGCAGGTGAGGCACATCCATGCTAAGTAGATATACAAAACAACACTCACCGGGTGTGTAAAAATTTTCGGATCGATGCTCTTGCGTGAAAGGGTTTTAAAAAACAACAACACCAGCATACCTACTAAAAGTGGCTCAGTAGGCAGTGCCACTCCTATGCCACCCAGTTTCATTTCTTCCAGATTGATGGAAAGGGGAGTGCACATCACAGCGAACAACATGAGATACTCCAACTTGAAAAATGCCGCCCACAACACGACAAGGCCCAGCGGCAAAAGCAAGATGTAGAAAAAATCGAAGTAGATGCACACAGACGTCACCGCAATAAAAATTGCAGACAAGGCATAAAGCCATTTGGTGTTGAATGCGCCAGTCATCAGACTCAATTAGGAATAGTGGATCAGATTCGGCCCTCGCCACGCAGTCGCTTGAAGTTGTCCCACATAAGCAGCAGTATCACAACAAATACAAAGGCGCTTGCAGTGCTCATGGCTACAATGAGCCACCGCACAGGATACGATTTTTTGTCGGCAGCACTTGCATAGTCCACCACGCGCATGCTGGGTATGTTGCTATCCACGTCTATTTTCATCAGGTCGTAGCGCTTTTTCACTACACCTATTTTCTGATACGATTCTTCTAAGCGCATATAGAGTTTGTTGTACGCAGTTCCATACTTGCTCAGAAAGTCCATCTGGTCTTTGATTTTTTGTGCCCTGTCCGGATGGCCTGTGGCAATGGCTGTTCCGTATTGCTCGGTAAGTGCGGCTATCTGATCTATGTAGCTGTACACACCCATCTCTTGCAGCACCTTCATGCTGTCTTCCATCACCTGCACTTCGCTTTGCAGATTGAGCAGTGAACTCTCTGCGTATTTGAATGCCTGCATGGCGCGGTCGCTGCGCATCTGGTTGGAAACACTGTCAGCAAATAGTGCAATGTCGTTGGCCATATCAGCAGCGCGCTGGGGCTCTTCATCCATCACAGCTACTTCTACTGAGCCAAATTTGGTGAGCTTGGCAGAAACGTTGTCTATGTATTCAAGCGCTATCAAAGTGTTGGCACCACGGTCTTCTTTCTTAATGTCATACACCTGCCACAGATTGTATTTCTCCACAATCTTGTTGCGCACCTGATCAGAGTTGAGCAATTGCAGCAAGCGTTCAGCATCTTCTTCTTCGCCATAAGCGAGTATGTCTTCGGTCTTCACATCTTCAAGAAGCTGCGCACCGAAACTGTGTTGTTGCTCGGCATACATCGTCACTACGCTTTTGTATTTCTCCTTCATCATCAGCGATACTGCTGCGCTTACAATGGCAGCAGCGCCACACACCATGATGATGGGCTTGCGCCATTTGAAAAGCAGTACGAGCAGATTGGCTGATTCGAGGTTGGGGCTGTGTGTTTCAGCAGTTGTGGCTGACATAGATAATGGTTAGAATTGAGGTCAAAGTTAACGGGCTTCTTTTTGTTGCCTCAGCAATCTGATAGCTGCTTTGATATTCAGCATGCCGGTAAGCATGGCAACTACAAGGCAAGTACAAATGGCTAAGGCGATGCGGTAAACGAGACTGCCTTCATTTATTGTGTGGTATTGGATATAAAAAACAAGGGCAATGCTCGCGGTTGAGAACAGCGCGGTTTGGCCCATCAGCAATACGGGCTTTTCTATTTTGTACTTCAGATGCACTACCACAATTTGTGCAATGAGTATGGCAAGTTGCGTAATCATACTCGACTTGGCTGCGGCATAAGCACCCTGTTGTGGAATGAAAATAAAATTGAGCACCACGTTCAGCACAACACCAATAGCCGCGATGATGATGATTGATTTCAAATGTCCGCTTGCCGTGATGAGCGTGCCAAAAACATATTGCAGCGAGAAGCAGAGTGAGGAACACATCAGAAAGAAAAAGATGAGACTGCCCTGCTTGTCGTTGTTGTGGTAAAACACATCGAGTATTTCGTTTCCCCAAAAGCCCGCCAGCACAACGAGAGAAAATACCCCTACGTAAATGATTTGAAAACTCTGCCGTACCAGAGGCCCGACATGCTGCTTCTCTTTCAGCATGAGCGCGAACATGGGCAATAGCAGCACAGCGAAGAGATAAGCAATCATGTTGACCGCTTCAAAAAAGCGGAAGCTCATGGCATAGAGGCCCGCCTCATGCTCGCCCATTATCCGTTCGATCATCACGGTGTCTACACGGTATGCAATCATGCTGATGAAGATGAGCGCGGCATAGGGCATACTTTGCTTCAGAACAGTAACGTTAAATGCTTTGTCAAAAGAGAATTGCCACTTGCCAGATTGACGAATCACCAAAAGCAGAGCAACAAGAAAAGTGAAAGCATAAGCCGCGAATTGCCCCCATACGAGCCACTTGATATTGAAGTAGTAATCTGTGACATAACCACCCCACAGCAGGTAAGACATCATGAACACAAGCAGCAGTCTGTCTAATATACTTACGATGCTGTCTTGCTTAAAAAGATGCAGGCCGGTGAGGTTACTTCGCAGGTACATAATCATGGCAGCCAACACCTGGCTGCATGCAAGCAGGGATAACATGCCCAATTGATGTGAGCTGTAGTCGAAACAAAAACCAAACACCATCACCACCACCAGATATAGCAATGATAAAAGCAATCGCAGTAAAAAGATTCTCGAAAAATGCTTGCTCAGCAAATGCGCGTTCTGAGCAATGTGTCGCGTGTTCCAGTTGGTGCTGCCCATGTCGGGCAGAATGTTGAGCAGGAAAGAAAAATTGATAAGGGCGAAGTATGAACCAAAGGTTTCGGGGCCTACGCGGTTTTGTATTTCGGCCTCAATACCGAGTATATAAAACGGCTTCACCAGCAGATTGACACCTACAAGCAAGATGAGGTTGGTGATGAATGTTTTCCGCATTGGGCGGGCAAGATAGAGGCGATAGAATTGTTGCTATGGTTGAAGTATTTTCGGGGAAAATTTTCTTGGCTATGTCAGTTGCTGAACTCAAAAAAATCATTCAAAAAAAGTTGAGTGATATACATGACACCGATAAACTTTCGGAAATAAATCGCTTCATTGATGAAGCAGGTGATGAGCCTTTTGGCAACTATCCTGACGAATGGAAAAGACGTATTGAAGAAAGTCTTAAACAGATCGAGGCAGGTCAATATGCAAATCATGAAGCTGTAATGGCTCGAGCCAAAGAAAAATGGCTGAAGAAGTAATCTGGTCTGAAAACGCTGAAGAGGATCTTCAAAATGCGCTTCGACATTTGTCAGAAAATTGGATCGTGCGTGAGTGCGAATATTTTCTGGATCAGATTACTACTACTCTTAATTATGTTATCAGTTTTCCGGAAGGATCACCTCGTGTAAAAGGAAGGACAATAAGAGAACGATTTGTTCGTCCTTATCATTTGATGATCTATGATATCAGCGATAATATTGTGCGTGTTCTTGCACTATTCGATTGCAGACAAGACCCCAAAAAGCGAATTGAAATTCTAAAGAAAATTCGTGGATAACGGTATTATGAGTCACAACAATAATCCCATTGGCATATTCGACTCAGGCATAGGTGGCCTCACTGTGGCTGCTGCCATCAAAAGGCAATTGCCCGATGAGCAGCTCGTCTATTTTGGCGACACTGCGCACATGCCCTATGGGGACAAGAGCAGCGAACTGATACAAGGATATGCCTCACGCATCACGGAATTTTTGCTGCGCGAAAAAAACTGTAAGGCGATAGTGATTGCCTGCAACACAGCTTCTGCTGTGGCTTATGAAACATTGCGCGATCAGCACAAAGGCGCAGTTCCCATCATCAACGTGATAGACCCGATGGTGGAAGAAGTGATAGCTGATGACCTGATAAAAAAAGTAGGCATCATTGCTACAAAAGGAACTATTGGTAGTGGTGTTTATCAGAAAAAAATAGAGCGCAGAAAACCAACTCTTAGGTACGCAGCTCTTGCCACACCACTGCTTGCTACCATGATTGAGGAGGGATTTGTAAGCAACAACATCAGCAGCGCAGTGATTGAACAATACCTGCAAGACCCAACCCTGCAAGGCATTGATGCCTTGGTGTTGGCCTGCACACATTATCCGCTTATCAAAAAGGAAATAAACAACTTCTATCAGGGCAAAGTGAAAATTCTTAATTCTGCGGAGGTGGTAGCTGCCAAGTTGAAAGGCATCTTGCAAAAAGAAAACCTGATTTCTATAGCACGCGCTGAAGAGGATAGTTTCTACGTGTCAGACATCACACCTGCATTTGAATTGGCCACACGCATCTTCTTCGGTCATGCTGTGCACCTTGAAAAAATAGAAATCTCCAAATAGTTCTCATCGTTTGTTTTTACAACCTGCGTTGGTTCTCGTGCCAGTTGTTCATCGCCATTTCAAATTTTATTTCGCCTTTGCCATAGCTGCCCACTGCGATCCATCCGGCCTTGCGATAAAACGCTTCAGCCCGTGTGCCGGGCGAAGTGCTCAGCCATACTGTTTTATTTGTTTGCGCGAAGTACCAGTGGAGCATGGTGTGATGCAACTGCCTGCCAATACCGCGGCCTTCGAACTCGGGCCTGAGAAAAAGAGCCCAGATATTGTTGTCTTTCAAATCAGCGATTGCAAAGCCCACAATTTCGCCATCCACTTCGCAAACCCATCCCCTGCCTCTTTCGGTTATGTAAATCATGCAATCTTCGTCTGTTACCAGACTCGGATCAGAAAGGGTATTTTCTTTCACCGCATTGCGCACTACCTGTATCTGGCTGATGTCTTTCGCTATGGCATGTCTGATATTCACAGTGTGAAGTCTGGTTGAGTTAGAAATGGATTCAAACCGCGCTGTGAATTGTACTTTGTGTAATTGCCGTCAGTTATTTTCTTCTGGCCTTGTAATCATCATCCAGGCCCTTGCCGCTAAGGATCAGCGGTATGCACTTCTCAACTCGGGCCTCACGCGTTTTGGCTTGTTTGGGTTGAGCTATATGCAGTATGTAACCTCTTTGCCGTCCGGGTGTCAGTGACTCGAAAGCCATTTTGAGCGCTGGGTCGGCATCTAATTTCAGTTGTAGCTCTTCCGGTTTTTTGTATTCATCTATTTTTTTGAAAGTGACTTTCAGCCCTGCCTTTTCTACCTCTATGGCTTCATAGATATAAGCTCTTAGTATGGGTTCTGCTTTTGTTATTTCCTGCACATCTGTGAATTTGATGAGGCGAGAGGATTGCGAATTTTCACCGGGGCTAACCAGCACATTGTGCGTGTCGTTGAGCAGACTGCCTTTGAAAAAACTCAGGGCAGCGTAATCTTTCAGCGCGCTCACTATGGCCACGTTGCTGTTTTGAAATGTGTAGCAGGGCACTCCCCATTTGCATTCTTCATGCAAGCCACATTCGTTCACAATCATGCGCAATTTCTTCAGCTCGGGTTGCCAGCTCTGTACCTTGCATTCGGGTGTGCCGCCCAGCGGACATCGCCCACAGCCATTTATAAAGTAGCTGTCAACTGAAGTATTCATCTTTTAGGTTGATTGTATTGGCCTAATCAATTGATTGAGGCATTGCGAAGGTAGAAGAATTGCATGCGATAGTTCTGCAGATGCATCCCTACACCCTGATACCAATCACCAGCACATCATCAATTTGTTCTATTGGGCCGCGCCATGCATCAATGGTTTCGTTCAGCACCCGCTGCTGTTCATCCATGGGCAGTGATGATACCGATAGCAGCAAATCACGAAACTTTCTTCGCATGAATTTTTTACCTTTAGGCCCGCCAAACTGATCAGCATAACCATCGCTGAACAGGTAAATGGTATCGCCCTTTTTCAGATCAAATGTTTTGTTGGTGAATTCACGCTCACCATTTATGTAAGTGCCAATGCTGAATGAATCGGCTTCTAACTCATGCAGCTTACTGTCACGTACTATGTATGCTGAGTTGTGCGCACCGCTGTATTCTAATTTCATCTCGTCCTCATGCAATGTGCAGAATGAAATGTCCATACCATCACGCATGAAGTTCACTCCATCGTTGCTGCGCATCACTTCGCCACTCAGCCTGTTTACTGTATTCAATACATCAGCAGGTGAGCTATACACTTTGCAAGCCTGGGTCAGCAGATTGTAGCCCACCAGACTCATGAAGGCGCCAGGTACACCGTGGCCTGTGCAGTCTGCTGCTGCAAACATTTTTGAATTGCCACGTGTTCTGAACCAATAGAAGTCGCCACTTACTGTAGCCTTTGGCCTGAAGAGTATGAATGACTGCGCAAACATTTGTTGCACTGCATGGTTGTCTGGCAATATGGTTTCCTGTAGTCGTTTTGCATAGTCAATGCTGCTTTGCAAATCCACATAGAGTTCAGTTACGCGTTGCCTTTGTAGTTCTACTTCTTCTTTTTGATTTCTGATTTCCACAGTTTGTGCATTCACTTTTTCCTCCATCTCGTGTCGGTAGCTGGCCAGGTCATCGCGCATTCGGATGAGGGCATGGCCCAGTTCATCATGCTCACTCAGTGGTGTGAAGGGCATGTTGAATTGACCCGCACCCACATTGAGCGAGAACTCTTTTGTTTTTTCGAAGTTGGTAATGAGCCTGTGCACTGCATTGGCCATATCACCTATTTCATCATTTCCTGCCTTGGTAAGATGCACTGAGTAGATCCCCTGCGAGAGGTTGGTCAGTTTTTTTCGGAGTGAGTTTACCGGCCTTACTATGCTGCGTGTGGTGAAGAAGGCGATGAGCAGCCCTGCCACCATTACCGCTATGGTGATATTGATTAGCAGAAGGCGCAGTTTTTCGAACGACTTATTCATCAGTTCTATTTCGCCATTCATAGCATTGCGCTGACTAATGAGTATGGCATTCAGTTTTTCATAGAGTACATCGCCCTCGGAGGTAACCAGGCCGCCTTCTACAAAGTAGTCTTCTGCCATCATGGCACTCATGGGGTCTAAGTAGCTTTCGAATGTGGGCAGTAGTTTTCTTATTTCGCTGTAGGCAATACTCAGGTTGTTATAGTGCATACTCAAGTCGCTGAATCGTGCGCTGTCCACCGGTTCCCAGTTTTCACTCAGGCTTCTTATCAGGTTTAGTTGTGCCGGTATTTTTTCTTCACACAGCGTCACTACTTCGGTTCGGTCGCGGTCATCCTCGCGTATCTGCACCATGCTCCAGCGCTTCATCAGTTGGTGTGCTCGCACCAAGTGGTTGTTCAGTTCGTCCAATGCTTTCACCGAGGGAGCATACACATTGTTGATGCGAATGTTTATCTCACGGCTTTCTTGCAGGGTGCGGTTGGTGATGTATAGCACGGCACCGGTTACCAATATCAACAATCCGAAACCGAATCCAATTCTGCGTGCTATGGTAAACCTGAATGACAAGTGATGGTTGGTGTCAGTGTTTGTTGTCTGCCGGTTTGTTAGCCTCCAGCACTTCGTAGAATAATTCTACCACTGATATGGCATTGAGCAATTCGCTGTCAGCACAGTTTTTCTTAGCTTCATTTATCCTATGGTGTGCAAGTTCCAGTTCTTCACTCAGGTCAGCAGACCAGATTTTTTGTTCTTCGTGAGTTGCCAGTTTGTTGTATTGCACCACCACTAAGTTGTGCAGCAGGGTGCAGTCTCCTGGTTTTAGTTGCAGGGCTTTTTCATACCACAGCATGCATTTGTTATAGAGTACCTCGTCATGCTTACTTATCAGCCATAAGTCAGTAGTGCGTTGTGCTTTGGCTTCGTAGTAGTTGGCGTCCTGTTCGTCAAGGTTGTTGTTGTTCCCTGCTTCGGTCATCACATCATGGTATCTGTGCAGGTAATGGTCGCACAGGGTGTCATTCACATTTTGCAGGTTGGTGGCCTCACGCAGCGCATCGTTATAGTAGGTGGTGGCTAAGTAGGTGAGAGCTGCCTTGTGGTTCATGGTCACTTCATCATCGTTACCAGCCATTGCCTTGCTTTTTACAAAGGATTCTACAGCCAGGTTTCTGTGCATTTCATCGCCACTCAGTTTGTAATGCTCTTTGTAGATGTAGCCGCGCACATACCATGTATAGACATCTTTCTGTTCAGCTTTATCCTTTGTGGCCAATTCTATTTCGGCTAATGCCTCATTCATCTTTTGCTCCTGGCATAGTACAGCAGCCAGTGTGGCGTGTGTACTTTGCTGTGCATGCAGGCCTTGCGCGCTGATGGTTGCAAGACAGGCTGCTATGGCGTATGTTGTAAGTTTTTTGAGCATAAGGTGGTGACAGGAAAAAAGTGGCGAGGAAAAGCCAACGGCCGCGCACAGCTTTATGGCTGCCCTTTCTTTATCAGGCTGCGCATTTTTCCTTCTTCTATCAGTCTTTGTATTTCTTCTTTGAAGTATTCAATGTCGTTTTCGCGCTCCAGTGCTTTGTTCATTTGCAGCAGGGCGTTCAGTATTTCAGCATGGTTAGGGCAGATGGCATCTGCAGTCCTCATGGCGGGCATGGCCTTTTGTTTTATCAGGTCGCTTGCTCTTATCTGTAGGTCCATCATATCCATCATGTCTGTGTCAGGCCCTATGCTGCGGTATAGAAACACAGCACGGTTGTATTGCAGTACACCTACGTTGAATTGCAACATGCAGTCGCTGCTGTCAGCACGCAGTGCTTGCCCGAATTCTCTAAGTGCTTTGTCTGCCAATTCATCTTTGTCGTAATTGAGCAGCCACAAGTCGAAGTAACGCTGGCCCATTTGCTGGTGGTAATCTTTGTCTTGCGCATTCAGGTTGCAACCCGGTTCGATGGTGCGCATCAGCTTGCGATACTGATGAAAATATTTTTCGGGTTCGCTTTCTGTTGATTCATCAAACTCGCGTGTGCGCATCAGCGCATCGTTGAAGTAAGTGGAAGCCAAAAACTTGATACTCGATTTGATATTGGTGCCGTGCTCGCGCATTTTGTCCATTTCAAAAGCCTTGAGCAGGTACTCAACAGACTGCTCACGGTACTGGCTTTCGCGCATTTTCGATTCGTAAGTCTTATAGCATTCTTTGTAAACAAAGCCTGCTACAAACCAGGTATAGGCTTGCACATTTTCGTCAGCAGACTGCAAGGCTTCGGCTACTTTGGCCTTAGCCTGTTCGAGCTGCCCCTGCTGACAAAGGGTGGCCGCTTCGGTGGCCAGCGCATGCTCTTGTGCTGTGGCGCACTGGCAGAGGGCGGCCAGTATCAATGTTGACCATATTTTTTTCATATTGCCCATTGTAAAATCTTGGTACCAGGAGTTATTTTTTGTTCTTCCATCTTCTTCTTGTCCAATTCATAGCGCATCACGCCATCTATGTTTTTGAAGTTGATGTGTGCACCTGTGGTGATGGCGCCCTCCCAGTTGGTCACTATCAGGGTGCTTTTGTCTTTCAGTGTTTTTATGATTTTGGCCAGCTCTGCTTTCTTGGTTTTATCTACAAAAAGAATGTGCAGCGATTGTGTACCTGTTACCTCCACTAGATTCAGCACATCCATAGTCTGGCTGCCCACGGGTTTGGCTCCGTATTTCTCTGACATGGCGTTGTACACACTGGTTGTGCCATAGATACCTACTGTGAATTTGCCCTTCTTGGTTTCCGCAGGCCAGTTGTTGTAGTTGGAAAATTGCCAGAGGTAGTTGGCGCGCACCATGGCCACAGTATCATCATCAGGAAGCTGCGACTGTGGAGGCACAGTACCCGCAGTGGCTATAAGCAACAGAGGCAGAAGGAGGGCAAGAACTCTGAACATAGGAGACATCGCGTGCGCGCGAACCGCTTTTTACCAAAACTACCTGTGCATGGTTACAGCCCCTGGCTGAAAAAATTCCGTTTCTGCACGGTGTGGTGTTGAAGTAAAAAAAAGCCCCCCTGCATGTTTGCAGTGGGGCAATTCATTGTTCGATGGCAGCAAGAGCAAGCATCACGCAGCTTCTGTCTTCGGTGCGGCTTTCGCCTTAGCCAGCTCGCTGTCGAACAAATAAATAGCGCCTTTGTCATCACCCGCCAGTCGCAACTTGTCGTTGATGGCACTGGCTAGCGTTTCTTCTTCTATCTGTTCTGTCAGGTACCACTGCATGAAGTTGTCTGTGGTATAGTCCTTCTCCGTGCGGCACACGTGTACCACGTTGTTTATCTCAGCAGTTACATGCGTCTCGTGCTCAAGCAAAAGTTTGAATATCTGCTGTAGGTTTTTGTATTCCGTAGGTTGCTGTGCCAGTGCGGGTACTATGGCTTTGCCGCCACGGTCGTTTACGAATTTGATAAGCTTCAGCATGTGCAGTCGCTCTTCGTCACTGTGTTTGTACAGGAAGGCTGACGTGCCCGCATAGCCCGAACGCTCGGCCCACGAGGCCATAGCGAGGTATGCCTGGCTGCTTTCCGATTCTACTTTTATCTGGTCGTTCAGTGCTTTTTCTACTTTTTTATTCAACATGATGATAAGTTTTTAAGATGTGCTCAAAATTAGAGCGAGTATTTTTCAATAATGATAGACTGATGAAAAGAAATTCGGCTAAAGGGAATCTATCAAATCAGCATCAAGCACATCGCCATCGGTTTCTATCACTTTGCGCACCCTGTCTTTAGATACAATGTATGCTATGAAGGTAAAATAAATCGCCATACCGCTGACACCAATCAACCCAAGAACCAATAGCACATTCTCCAAATCGTTAGATACATTTATGTTGAGCGCATCGCCCACAGGAATACCAATCATGATAAGAATGGAGAGCCCCAGCATAAATAGATAATTACGGAGATGGCGCTTGGTGTTATCGCTTAGTGTGCGCCATTGCACCCAATAGATGATGGAGCAAATAGGTTGCACCACTCCCAATGCAAGCAGCCCAAGCAATCCGAAGTAGATGGTGAAGGCACCCACTGCGGTGGCTATCACCAGCACTAAGTTCCCAATGTACATAGCTCTTCTCATAATCTCATTTTTCCTTTAGGTGCGGCCAGCAGATAGTATTCTTCTGTGCGGTGTTGTGCAGAGATGTTGTCACTCCATTCCGAATTTTCATTGCGCAAGTCCGGCAGAAAACGAAGTTCATATTTATCGGTGTTGAACAGTGCTACAAATTCCGCTTCGCTCTGGTTGCGCTCTTTCAAATCTTTCGGATGCACTTCCACTAAGAAAATGGAAGTGGCTGCATCCAATAATTTTTTCGCCCCGCTCAGTACATTTATTTCTTCACCGTCCACATCCATTTGGAAAATGGTGGGCGCTGCGTGGGTCTGCATGTAGGTGTCTATCGCTATCCATTCACGGGAGTCTCTGGAGCCTACGAATTTCTCCGTGATGTGCCACTTGCTGCCGGGATCGTTGATGCCTTGGTTGAGCTTGAGGTAATGGGCAATGAACCAGTTGGCTTCGAAGCCGTGAAACTGCACAGATGGTTGCAGCTTAGAAACCAGAGTGCCGAAGTAGCCCATGTGTGCCCCTACATCAAACACCACATCATCAGCGCGCAGGTTGCGCTCGTACCAGCGTACTACTTGCGGTTCATGGCCAAAAGCTTTGCTGAGGCGTAGTTGCCACATGCCTTTTTTAGGCGGTATGTACAAATCACTTTTTACGTGGTCGGTAAATGGAACATTCTGAAGAAACAGATGACCTGTTTTCTTCATGATGATGTTGTGTTGCGTTTGTGTGGGCAACAATGAAAAGACAAAACTCTTAAGACCCATGATGCGCCACCGTGTGGCATTGATTGGTAATTGCGGACGAATGTAAATGGAAGAACAGCGTTAGCTGTGATGGATAGGAAATCGACTTGTCTCACCCGTACCTCGCCACATCCACCTCCTTAAGTAAAGGTGTCTGATGCGCAATGTGATCTATAAAGTGCTGCGCGAAGTAGGGCACCATCAGCACTCCGCGTGAGCCGAAGCCGTTGAAACAACCGATGTGCGGGTGTGTGGTGAGAAAGCCCAGTACAGGTTTGCGATCATGTGTGGTTGGGCGAAGGCCTGCGTGTTGTGCTGTCACGCTTACCTCGCTTTCGTACACTGTTTTGAGTTCTTCCAGCAACTCTTGCTTCCCTTCTTCGCTGATTTCGTTGTCGGTGAAATCCAACGCATGAGTTGACCCAAGTTTGAACACCCCTTCACCAAGAGGGATGAGGAATTTTCTGAAATGCACCATGCGCTTTAGTGGCAAATGGTTGGCTGCGATGGTGAGCACTTCGCCTTTGAGTGCACGCAGATCGATGTGCGGGAACAGCGATGATTGCTTCATGGCAGCGCCTGTGCAATAGATGAATCGTGCATCAGGAAATGTGATTTGTGTCGCTTTCAAATCATCATCGGTGAAGTGCTGTGTGTGAAGCTTGCCGATGGTTTCAAAGTATTTTCTTATAGCCATAAGCAACACGGGCACATCCAACCAGCCTGTGCCTTGTATGGTGACATGGCCTGCGGGTTGCGTCATGTGTTGGTGCACTGCCTCATCTTGTGTGGTGAGTCCATAAGGCGATAGATCATCTCGTGTGCTGCGGGCATCCCAATCATTTGCGGCACGCACATTCGGAAAAATTCTGACCAACTCCGTTGGATGAAAGCACGAGATGTTCAACTCCTTCTCCATGATTAGATAAACCTGTTGCATGGATTGCAACAGCTCTCGGGCTAACCAGATCTCGTTGTTGCGGACAAACGAAATAGGATTCCACATGCCCGCTGCTATCTTGCTGGATGCTGTGGTATGCGCATCATCTACCACGGTTACATCATGACCCGCACGATGGAGTAAGTATGCCAGCACACTGCCTGCGAGGCCTTGACCTATGATGAAGATTTGTTGATTGTGGCCCATCCCTGACCCTTCCCAAAGGGAAGGGAAGTCTGCTTGTTACTTGTGGTAAATGCTTCTATGTTGGTGCAATTAAAAGAAGCAATTCATTGATGACATCACGCGTGTTGCTTTTCTTTGATAACACCCAGCTCGATGCCAACTTTGGTGAATGCCGCAATGCACTTCTCGATGTGCGCTGAGGTATGCGCGGCTGAGAGTTGCACACGGATACGCGCCTGTTCTTTAGGCACCACAGGGAAGAAGAAACCGATCACGTAGATGCCTTCCTGCAATAATTTATCGGCAAAGACTTGCGAAAGTTTTGCATCGTAAAGCATAACGGGTACGATGGCGCTGTCACCGTCTTTGATGTCGAAGCCTGCGGCTTTGATGCCTGCTTTGAATTGCGTGATATTGCCTTCGAGCTTGTCGCGCAGCTCTGTTGTTTTACTCAGCATATCGAATACTGCTATGCTGGCGCCCACTATGCTTGGCGCAAGTGAATTGCTGAAGAGATAAGGACGCGAACGCTGACGCAGTAGGCCCACTATTTCTTTTCTGCCACTGGTGAAGCCGCCCATAGCACCGCCAAGTGCTTTGCCCAAGGTGCCGGTGATAATGTCCACACGACCGAGCACATTTTTCAACTCAATAGTTCCTCTTCCTGTTTTGCCAATGAAGCCTGTGGCGTGGCATTCGTCCACCATGGTCATTGCATCGTATTTGTCAGCGAGGTCGCAGATTTTATCTAACTGTGCTACGTAGCCATCCATGCTGAATACGCCATCGGTGACGATGAGCTTGAAGCGCGCGCCTTTGGCTGTGGCGTCTTTGAGCTGGGCCTCGAGGTCGTCCATGTTGTTGTT